>JAYTBK010000436.1:0-7130 GCA_043737035.1 Bacteroidota bacterium
TACTTGTTTTAAGCTAAGACTATCGTTTTTACCAAAAATACTTTTCTCTATAAACCTTTTCAGTCGCTTATCCAGCGTAGTAATAACCAACCTGTCATAAATAATTTTCTCGCTTCTGGCTTTAAGCCTGAAAGTTTCTCGTAATTTTAAAAGTGTATCATTATTTTGAAATTCAAAAACCTGTGCTTTTATTTTAGGCATTTCACGCATGGTTGCAACGTAGCCGCTATCGATGAGGCGCTGCACATTTTCAAAATTAAAAATGCTAACATCGGCCCAGGGAGCAATAACAATGCTGTTTTCGCAAACCGGACTAAAATTACTTTTACTCATAAACATATTACGCAGTTGCAAAAATAAATTATCATCGCTTGGCAAGGGCGTGTTTTCCGATACAGCGCTTCCAATTATAAAATCGGGGTAAAGCTCATCATACATAACATTTGATGGAAAATTATTATATAAACCTCCATCAAATAATAATGCGCTATCTATGTAAATGGGCCTGATGTATAAAGGGTAACTCATAGACGCCCGAATGGCGGAAGGAAGATCACCGTTCCTAAAAACTACACTTTTCTTTTTTTCAATATCGGAAGCAACGCATCGGAAAGGAATAAAAAGGCTGTCGAAATTATAATGAGAAGAAGCATTTGAAGCGGCAAATGTTTCCATCAGGTAAAAATCAATAGGCACCGAATTAATCCAGTTGGTTGGTAAATTAGTGATGAACGCGTTATTTAAATTTAATTTAAGTCGAATCCATGATGCGTAATCCTCACGTTTTCTCACAAAATAACCATATTTAGGTGACATCTCGCCACGTGTTAAGTTAGAAAAAGCTTGGTCTTTAACCATTTTCTCGATTTCAAGAGGCGAATAACCCGATGCGTATAAGCCGCCAATAATACTACCAATTGAGGTGCCTGAAACGCAATTTACAGGAATGTGATTTTCTTCCAATGCTTTTAAAACCCCAATATGGGCAATGCCGCTGGCACCACCACCGCTTAATACCAACCCTACTTTTTGGGCGTTTACGGTTTGGCAACTCAAGCTAACGCAAACGATTGCCGCGTAAAACAAAGCGGATTTTATGTGATAAAACGTTTTCAAAAAGTAAACAAATTTACCGAAAAAATTAATGGTTTAAGTGCGCTCATATTTCGCTCAATTTATTTTAATTGCTAAAATATTTTACTTACTTAGCGGATTATAGAACTAATTAGCTTGTGGTAAAATATATTACTAAAAAAGTATTGTACGGTATTCTTGTTTTATACGGAGTTATTACTGTAATATTTTTTTTATTTAATGTGCTTCCCGGCGATCCAGCCACCATTATGCTTGGCCAACGCGCCACAAAAAACGCGGTAGAAGCGATACACAAAGATTTAGGCACTGATCGTCCTATTTTAGAACAGTATGCCATGTACCTCAACGATCTTGCCCCTGTATCAGTTCATAATTACAAAAATGATAATAGCCATTGGTATCTCAACCCTACTAAATACACATGGAAACCTTTATGTACCATCGGAAAAGATAAAGCTCTGGTTGTAAAATTTCCTTACCTGCGTCGCTCCTACATAACCAAGCGTAAAGTATCAGATATCATATGCGAAACCCTGCCAGAAACTGCTGTACTAGCCTTTTCATCAATTTGCATTGCATCATTAATCGGAATATTTTTAGGCATCATTAGCGCTATAAAACGTAATAGTATTTATGATAGATTATCATTGGTACTAGCTGTACTTGGCATGGCTGCACCTTCTTTTTTTGTAGGGTTAATAATTGCCTGGCTGTTTGGATATGTTTTAGCTGATTATACGGGTTTGTCGCCCACAGGCAGTTTGTACGATATTGACGTTTGGGATGGAGAAAAACTAAAATTAAAAAATCTTATTTTACCTTCAATTACTTTAGGCATAAGGCCTTTGGCCATTGTAGTGCAATTAATGCGCAGCACCTTGTTGGATGTTTTAGGACAGGATTACGTGCGTACAGCTAAAGCAAAAGGTTTACCTATGTATAGGGTAATCATAAAACATGCTTTAAAAAATGCGTTAAATCCGGTAGTAACGGCTATTTCAGGTTGGTTTGCAAGTTTAATGGCGGGCGCCGTTTTTGTAGAATATATTTTTAGTTGGAAGGGAATTGGTTATGAAGTTTTTGAGGCTCTTACAAAAAATGACCTGCCTGTTGTAATGGGAGCCACGTTGATTTTTGCAACAATTTTTGTTGTTATTAATATTTTTGTCGACATCGCTTACGGTGTTTTAGATCCACGGGTTAGGGTAAAATAATGGGCAGACAAAAAATAGTAGCCGGCAACTGGAAAATGAACACTTCGTTACAAGAGGCACAAATGTTGGTTAAACAAATTATTAAACATGCGGTTAATTCACCGCAAAATAACGCAAAGGATATCATTAAAATCATCATTCCTCCCTTTCCTTTTTTGGAAAGCATCGGTCATTTAATAAGCCAAACAGTCAACTTTTATACCGGAGCTCAAAACTGCCACACAAACTCCAATGGTGCTTACACGGGCGAAGTAAGTGCAGCGATGTTATACTCAGCTGGATGCGCCTATGTTTTAATCGGACATAGTGAAAGGCGAAATTATTTTAATGAAACTGACGGCGATTTTATTCTTAAAATAAAACAGGCAATAAACAATAATTTACAACCCATATTTTGCGTTGGAGAAACGAGTGAAGATCGTCAATCAAATAAACATTTTCAAATAATTGCACATCAGCTTAGTGCTGTTCTTAATTCATTTTCGACCGAAGAATTTTCAAAAATTATAATTGCTTACGAACCAGTTTGGGCAATAGGCACAGGGCAAACAGCTACCGCGCAACAAGCCCAAGAAATACATGCATTTATCAGAAGTAAAATCGCCGAAATTTACAATCAATCGGCGGCAAATAATGTAACCATTTTGTATGGTGGAAGTTGTAACACCACAAATGCAAAGGAATTATTTGCGTGTAGTGATGTTGACGGTGGATTGATTGGTGGTGCATCTTTAAAGGCGGATGATTTTTGCAAGATCATCTGTTCGTTTTAAATCGGTTAATTTTTACATTTAATTGAATGAATTACATCCAATATAATTTCGTCGTTTCGCCTATTGAACCGGGCTCAGATATTTTAATCGCTTTACTGGCAGATTTAGGGTTTGAAAGTTTTTCAAACAACACGAAAGGTTTTGAAGGTTATATACAAGAAGAGTTCGATAATGAAGATGCTATAAAAGAATTAAAGTTTCCCGATTTTAACTTCAACTTTAAGCGGATTATAATTCCAAAAACAAATTGGAATGAAGAGTGGGAAAAAAATTTTAACCCTGTTTACGTTGATGATTTATTATGCATTAGGGCTCATTTTCACCCTAAGTCAACTACAGTAAAACATGATATTGTTATAACGCCAAAAATGAGTTTTGGTACGGGTCATCATGATACTACGTGGCTGATGAGTAAAACCTTGTTTGAATTGGATGTTGCAAACAAAAATGTATTGGATATGGGTTGCGGCACGGGCATACTCGCAATTTTGGCCTCCATGCTCGGTGCAAAAAAAATTGAAGGAATTGATATTGATGATTGGAGTATTGAAAATGCTACCGAAAATGTAAATGTAAACGAGGCAAACAACATTGAATTTAAAAAAGGTGATGCTACCATTTTACCCGCACAAAAAACCTTTGATATAATTTTAGCAAACATTAATAAAAATGTTTTAAAAAATGATCTTGCCAGCTATTTTAATTGTCTTAAAGATAATGGCACTTTACTGCTAAGTGGTTTTTTTACTGCAGATGTTGAAGAGCTAAAACAATTAGCCGTAGGTATTGGCTTTAATTTTAACGGTAGCTATCACAAAAATGAATGGGCAGTAATTAAATTAGTAAAATAATTTTTCGCCCTAAAAAAATATCGCGCGACACTCATAAAACTGACTTAACTTTACTTAAAAACTCCTAATGGATATTGTTAATACATTTAAAATGGAAACCGAATTCGCCGAAACACAAAAGTTTAATAAATGGTGGCATTATCTTATTGCGGGCCTTCCCGCTGTTTTTATTACATTAATTATTGTGTGTACAATGTTACTTGGCAGCAACAAGCAATCTAATACCTCTATACAATATTTTGTAATGGCTATGCCTATTGTCTTTACTGTTTTCACATTTATATGGTTTCTTAATTTAAAACTAAAAACATTTATTGATAGGGAAGGAATATCGACTACATTTTACGGCATACCATTTTGCAAACGCAATGTTTTATGGAGCGAAATTTTATCTGTTAGCGTTGTCCAATATTCGCCTTTAAGCGACTATGGTGGGTGGGGCGTTCGCTACGGCCTATCGGCCAAAGGTTGGTGTTATAATGTTAGCGGCCAAACGGGAATAAAAATAAATTACAAAAATAATAAATCGTTTATGATTGGCACTCAAAAAGCCGGGGAAGCAGAAGTTATCATTAAAAAATATTTTAAACCGTAATCGTGGGAAATAATTATATAAAACTTACTCCCGAATTAATTGATGATTTATCCAAAAATTTAGCCGACGGTGTATTTACCGACATCGAAAATTTAATAAAGTACGGCCGAGACGAAACAGAAGACCTGCTATTTAAACCGGATGTGGTAGTAAAGCCCCGATCCGTTAGTGAGGTTTCCTACGTGATGAAATTTGCAACCTGCAATAATGTACCTGTCACTGTTAGAGGTGCAGGAACCGGACTCAGTGGCGGAGCATTGCCCGTGTTTAACGGTATTGTTTTAAGCATGGAACGGTTTACCAAAATCATCAACATTGACGAACGCAATTTGCAAGCAACGGTAGAACCGGGTGTGATAAATTTTGTTTTTCAGGAAGAAGTGAAAAAATTGAGTTTGTTTTATCCGCCCGACCCGGCAAGTTGGGGAAGTTGCTCGCTAGGAGGTAACGTGGCGCACAGCAGTGGCGGGCCAAAGGCGGTTAAGTATGGCACCACGCGCGATTATGTTTTAAATATGGAAGTAGTTCTGCCAAATGGCGATGTTATATGGACAGGCGCCAATACTTTAAAATATTCAACAGGATACAATTTAACCCATTTAATGGTTGGAAGTGAAGGCACGCTTGGCATTATCACTAAAATTGTTTTTAAATTAATTCCCTTACCAAAATATGATTTGCTGATGCTTGTACCTTTTGTTACCGCTGAGGAGGCCTGCGAGGCAGTGGGAGCAACTTTTAGGGCAGGCATTACACCAAGCGCTATGGAATTTATGGAGCGCGACGCGATTGACTGGAGTATTAAATATTCCGGTGGAGTGAATTTTACAATTAAACCCGAGTGTAAAGCTTTGTTATTAATTGAAGTTGATGGAAACAATCTTGATGTATTGTACGGCGATTGCGAAGTTATAAATGATGTGATGTCGCGTTATGGATGCCAAGACATATTAATGGCCGAAAGTGCCGAACAAAAAGCCGCGTTATGGAAAATACGGCGTAAAGTTGGCGAGGCTGTTAAAAGTAATTCCGTTTATAAAGAAGAAGATACCGTTGTGCCACGGGCTGAATTGCCTACACTTTTAAAAGGTGTAAAAAGTATTGGAACAAAATACGGGTTCAAAAGTGTGTGTTATGGCCATGCGGGTGATGGCAACTTACACGTAAATATTATTAAAGGTGATTTAAGTGATGATATTTGGGAAAACGAGCTGCCAAAAGGCATTACAGAGATATTTGAATTGTGTAAATCATTGGGAGGAACTATTAGCGGTGAACACGGGATCGGTTTGGTTCAAAAAAATTATTTACCGGTTGTGTTTCCCGCTTATCACATTGAACTGTTGCGTAACATCAAAAAAGTATTCGATCCGCAATTAATTTTAAACCCCGGTAAGATATGCTTTTAACAATAGTTAGTTTTTTGAAACCTATCGCATTTTGAAATATTTTTATTATTTAGTACATTTGAAAAACTAAAATTTTATTTATGAAAAAAGTTTTACTCAGCATTTCTCTCCTTGCATCGGCTGTTTTTGTTAATGCTCAAACTTTAACACAGCTTAATCATACGCCTTTCGCTTTTGATGCACCTTTTACAACAAATCAGTGCGACTCAACCAACATTTCACCTGGAGCATCCGGTTCGGGGGCTACATGGAGTTACACACCAATAGTTCATAATTCTATCGCAAATACTTATATTACATCATTCTCGAGTAATGGAGCGTTTAATCCGGCCGATGCGGTAGTTAGCTCGGCATCCAACGCTTCATACTACATTACCACAAGTACAACGAAACTATCCTATTATGGCGGGAATATTTCTATAAATGGATTTGTAGGCGTAGTTAAATACGCATCGCCTGCAATTGTAGCAATATATCCCATGTCGTTAAATACGACAACTACCTCGACTACTAACGGAACAATTACACTAAGCCAACCTTTTCCTGTAACCGCGGCGTTTAATGGAAATTGCACAACTACCGCTGATGCTTCCGGTACTTTAGCATTACCCACACGCACCTTTACAAATATATTACGGCTTGCCACCACACAAAACCTCATTGCAACGGGTACAGCCACTATAAATTTGCTTACCTACGATTATTATGCAGTAGGTTCATCAAGATCGCCAATTCTCACTATTCAAACTTCAACACTTACGTCGTCATTTGGGTCACCAAGTTCGCAAACTGTTACTACGCTTCAAAAAAATTACACAACGGTTGGCGTTAAAGAAACAAAGTCTTCAAAGCAAAATGTTTCAGTATATCCTAATCCCGCTTCCGGCCAGTTAAACATTAGTGTTAACGGTGTTGAAGTCAGTACAATTTCTATATTAGATCTTACCGGTAAAACAGTTTACACCGAACCTTTTGACGGTGTTACAAAATCAATTAATGTATCTCAACTTAACGAAGGCATTTATTTTTACAATATTTTAGATAAAGAATATCAGGTTACAGCAACCGGAAAATTTAATATTAGCCGATAATTTTGTTTTTAAAAGTCAACATCAAAGCCTTATCTTTATCGAGATGAGGCTTTTTTGTTTTATTTTTCTTCTTCAATTTATTTTCTCCTGTTCGCCTAAACC
>JAYTBK010000437.1:0-2843 GCA_043737035.1 Bacteroidota bacterium
GTTGTGGTGGCCATTTCCGTGAAGAACACCAAACCGAAGAAGGAGAAGCAAAACGCGATGACGAAAATTTTGCTTACGTGGCAGCTTGGGAATATAAGAGTACAAGTAATTGGGAATTAAATAAAGAGGAATTAAAATACGAAAATATTAAAATTGCACAACGTTCTTATAAATAATGAATAGAGTTTAGTGATGAGTAAAATCAATTCTTTTGAAGATCTGTTAATTTGGCAAAAGGAAATCAACATTTCCGTTGAAGCCCGCAAGTTGACAAGTAAATTTCCAAAGGAAGAAATTTTTGGGCTCAAGTCGCAACTTAGGCGGGCGTCAACCTCAATTTCACTAAATATTTTGAAGGTTCAATTAAATCAACAGCTACTTTCATTTTGCAATTGGGACATGCAAAAAGCAGCGCTGGCGAACTACTATCGGGATTTATTTTATCGGAAAAATTCGGATTTTTAAATTCAGAAGGGCTTTCCAAAATAAAAATGATGATCGACGAGGAATCAAAAATGATTGACAGTTTAATTACTTCAATAAAAAACAAGATTAAATAAATTAAATTTATAGTGTTCGATTTAACCGACCACTAATCACTAACCACTAATCACCAATCAAAATGGCAGGCGGACACGGAACGGAATTATCCCTCACTCTTAAAGTGTGGAGACAAAAAAACAGCAAGGCTAAAGGAAGCTTTGAAACGCATCAATTAACAGGCATCTCAACTGATATGTCGTTTTTAGAAATGTTTGACGTGCTAAATGAAAAACTTATTAGCGAAAACAAAGAGGCAATTGCATTTGACCATGATTGCCGCGAGGGAATTTGCGGATCATGCAGCATGTATATTAACGGAAGGCCACACGGCCCAAAACATGCTGTAACAACCTGTCAGTTGCATATGCGTTCCTTCAATAACGGCGATACTATAATTGTAGAGCCTTGGCGCAGCGTTGCTTTTCCGGTTATTAAAGATTTGGTTACCGACAGGCGTGCTTTTGACCGTATTATCGCTTCGGGCGGATACGTTTCGGTAAACACTGGTAACGCACAGGATGCAAACAGTATTTTAATTCCTAAAACAGCCGCCGACGATGCTTTTTCGGCCGCAGCTTGTATTGGCTGTGGGGCCTGCGTGGCAGCTTGTAAAAATGGATCGGCCATGTTATTTGTGTCGGCAAAAATATCGCAATTGGCATTATTACCTCAAGGCCAGATTGAGCGTAAGGAACGTGTACTTAAAATGGTGCAGCAAATGGATGAAGAAGGATTTGGAAACTGCACCAATACAGGAGCCTGCGAAGCTGAATGCCCGAAAGAAATTAGCCTTGTTAATATTGCAAGGTTAAACCGCGAAATGATTGGAGCGAGTACGACTTAATTGTTTTTAAACAACTTATAGCAAAAACGCGCCATATTAAAGCGCGTTTTTTGTTTCTACACTTTTTAAATTTAACTATTTACTCTACCGTTACGCTTTTGGCTAAATTGCGGGGCTGATCAACATTGCAACCGCGCATTACAGCAATGTGATAGGATAGCAATTGCCAAGGTATAACAGAAACCAACGGCACAAGTGATTCATCCGTTTCAGGAATTTCTATTACATGGTCGGCCATTGATTTTACGTCACGGTCGCCTGCTGTAACAACTGCGATAATTTGTCCTTTACGGGCTTTTACTTCTTGTATGTTGCTTACCACTTTTTCATAATTGGGTCCTTTTGTAGCGATCACAAATACCGGCATTGCTTCATCAATCAACGCTATCGGTCCATGCTTCATTTCTGCAGCAGGATATCCTTCGGCATGTATGTACGAAATTTCTTTTAATTTTAAAGCGCCTTCCAACGCTACAGGAAAAGAATATCCTCTGCCAAGGTATAAAGCGTTTGCAGAATCTTTATATTTTTCAGCGATCTTTTTAATCGAATCATTTAATTTTAAAACTTCCTCTACTTTATTCGGAATAGATTCCATTTCATAGAGCAACTGGCGGTAACGGCTTTCAGCAATTGCACCTTTAATTTTTGCAACATGCAGTGCCATTAATGTAAGCACTGTTACCTGTGCGGTAAACGCTTTGGTGGATGCAACACCAATTTCGGGTCCTGCATGCGTGTATGAACCTGCATGAGTAGCTCGTGCGATGGATGAACCCACCACATTGCATACGCCAAAAATAGTGGCGCCTTTTGCCTTAGCAAGTTCAATGGCAGCTAACGTATCGGCGGTTTCTCCACTCTGTGAAATTGCAATGACAATATCATCCGGATAAATAACGGGGTTTCGGTATCTGAATTCAGATGCGTATTCAACTTCTACTGGCACACGCGCATACTCTTCAAATAAATATTCGGCAACCATACCCGCGTGCCAAGATGTGCCACAGGCAATAACCAATATACGTTTTGCGTTCTTAAATTTACCCTCATGTTCTTCAATACCACCCATTTTTAAATGGCCGGTTTCCGAATTTAATCTCCCACGCATACTATCAAAAATAGAACGCGGCTGCTCATAAATTTCTTTCAACATAAAATGATCGTAGCCGCCTTTTTCAATCGCTTCCAATTCCATTTCAAGTTCCTGAACATAGGGTGTAATTTCTTTATCGCGTATGGTACGTATTTTTAGTTCTTCACCACGGCGTATAATTGCCACATGCTCATCTTCAATGTAAACAACATTTTTTGTGTACTCAACAATTGGTGAAGCATCAGAGGCAATAAAAAATTCTTCCTTGCCAACACCAATAACCATCGGACTTCCTTTCTTTGCAGCTATTAAGGCGTCCGGATCGTTCTTATCCAGCACAACAATTGCGTAAGCTCCGTT
>JAYTBK010000438.1:0-2837 GCA_043737035.1 Bacteroidota bacterium
TATAATAGCAATAAAATATAAAAATGCGAGTTGTTTAATTTTAATATAATTTGCTAACAGATACAGTATTAAAGGAACCATTATAACAGCTAAAATGTAGGGTTTTAAAATTAAGAAAAATGCCACGCTAAGCAATAGTGATGTAAAGTATTTTATTTTAATTTGGTGTTGGCGAAACAATTTAAAAACAGAATATAAAAAAATTCCGATTAAAAATAATGCCAAAGGTTCCTTTAAAACGCCCGACGACCAAAACAGAACGGACGGCGCCAGAAATATTATGATGGCTAAAAATTTTTCTTTGCCTGAAAAAAAAACTTTAAAAGTTTTGTAAAAACACATCTGTCCAATAAACGAAAGTACAAGCATTGCAAGAGCGTGCGTAGCGTAAAATCCTTTGGAGAAATACATAATGAGCGCATGCAAGCGAATGGATGTTCTGTTGTCATTTAAAAAAAATGCGTTGGTGGAATCTGATTCGCCCCAGTCATTCAATTTTTTGAAATACGGTTGATAAAGTGGATCGGTAACAAGATTGGAATGTAAACCAAAAATCATCTTGAAATAATCGGCAGGATGGTTTGTAAAAGCTTTGTAAATTATTTCTGCGGCGAGCATTGTATCGTAGCTGTCGCCTTTGTTGTCATCGCCACTGTGTATAAAATAAAACCAATAGTATATAAAACAGGCTATAATTTTAATTAGAATGAGAACGCTTAAAAATTTAAAGGACAAAAAATGTTCTTTAAAAAAAGGATGCTTTAATACGATTAGATAAAAAACAATAAAAAAAAATAGAGTAAATATCAAAGCCTATGGTTTGTGTAAATTATTTACAATAATAACCTGTTTAGTTTTTTCGTCTATTAAAAATCGCGTGATATCTGTGATTCCGAAGTCGCCAAGCGAAAATAAAATTTCCCATTTTTCAGTTGCACTGTTATAGTATAATAGGTTTGAACCTTCCGATTTTATCAGGCCTTTACTATTGTTCCAGATAAAATCTTCTTTAATCGACGGATAAGAGGCATAGATTTTACTCTCCTTTAAAACAGGATCGTAAATCCTAAAATCCATGGTGCTATCACGTTTAACGCTGTAAATAAATTTATTGCTGTTGTCAATTTTTTTGAACGAACGTGCCGGATCATTGCAAATCCAAGTATCTTTTTGGGTTTTTACGTTGAGCGACCTCAAACTGTGGGGCTCTGTAAGTTTATAATACAACAATGTATCCAAATTAATCCAGGTATGATATCCAACCGAATCGGTATTTGCACATACAATATTTTTAAATGAACCGTCAATATTAAAACTCCAAATGCGCTGCACCGAATCTTCTTCAACTACTACCGCCGTAAAACCAATTCCGTTCGGCATTATTGTGGGAGAATATTCGCTTGTTTTAGAGTTGGTAAGGTTTGCATGCTTCCCCGATTTTAAATTGTAGCTATAAATGTCGGCCTGATTATCATCTCGTATACTTACATAATAAATACTTTTTAAATCGTTTGTTAAAGCAGGTTGGTTGTCGTAGCCCTTACGCGCGGTAATGTTTCGTGGATTTGTAAGTTGAGATATTCCTTTAGAGGTTTTAACTTTAAACAGCCAAATGTCCGAATCAGGAACTTGTGCATAAAGTTTTAACGTTACGATGAAGGCGAGAAGGATACAGAATTTACACGGCAACACGCTCATCAAAATATTTTTTAAACGTTAGCTGAATTAAAACATAACAGATGTAACCCCAAAACAAACCAACCATTGCACCAACCAAAATATCCGACGGATAATGCACGCCTAGATATATACGGGAATATGCGGTTAATGCAGCCCAAATAAAAAACGTGCTTCTAAATAAAAAAGATTTTGTGGAGAAAAGAAGGAACAATAACATCGCAATACCAAAACAATTGGCAGCGTGGCCCGAAAAAAACCCATATTTTCCGCCCTTATATTCATGTAAAATATGCACTTTATCCTGTATGCTAATGTTATGTGACGGCCGGTAGCGTTTTACAGTGTGCTTAATTCGGTTAGAGGATTGGTCGGTGAAAGTGACAAGAAGCGCCAGAAAGCCAAATAATAATAAAACTTTTTTTATAGTATATTTTTTGCTGACTAGAAATATCCAATATGCAAACAAAGGAGTAAACACCCATATTTGCGAAACGTAAAACATAAGTTCATCTGTAAGACACGAATGATGGGCATTTAGCCATAAAAACACATCGGAGTCAAACTGTTTTAGGGATTCAAACATTCTTTAAAAATAAAAAAATTAAGCGCTTAAACAAAGTTTGGAACGGAATAAAAACTGACTCGATTTTTAACCACTTTTCAACAAAGATGCGATATACGACGCGAAGCACTATCTTTGCTTATTACGTCGATTTATGAACCACCCAAAAAAAATTAATAACGCTTTAGTTTCTGTTTACTATAAAGAAAATTTAGAACCGGTAGTAAAAAGGTTAGCTGAACTCGGAGTAAAACTTTACAGCACAGGCGGCACTCAGCAGTTTATAGAACAACTTAATTTGCATGTTACGCCGGTTGAAACCCTTACCGAATTCCCAGAAATTTTAGGTGGACGCGTAAAAACATTGCACCCAAAAATATTTGGCGGAATTTTAGGTCGGCGCGAACTTAATACGGATGTCGCTCAGATGGAACAACATTCTATTCCAAACATAGATTTGGTAATTGTGGATCTTTATCCGTTTGAAGAAACTGTTTTAAGCGGTGCTACCGAAGAAGAGATTATTGAAAAAATTGATATTGGAGGGATTTCGTTAATAAGGGCTGCTGCTAAAAACTTTGATGATGTGGTGATC
>JAYTBK010000439.1:0-7093 GCA_043737035.1 Bacteroidota bacterium
TGCAGAAAAGCTAACAACGCTAAGGAAACATAAAAAAAGAAGAGATAATATTATTCTAAAATTCATTGTGTAATATTTGGAATTGTAAATATAAATAAAATATTTGGAACGGCAATTGTAGTGTAAAAACCATGCCAAATTATTATATTTGCCGCTTATAAACTTTAGTGGAACAAAAAAAGAATAACGTATCTGTAAATGCAAACGATCTTAAAGTCATTTGGCGGATTATTTCCCGAAATTGGTTTATCCCACTCATTTTAATTTCGATTTTTTACGTTATCGGGTATTTTTATGTTTATAAGTTAACCAATGTTTATCAAGCATCGGTTGAACTGTTAAAAACAAATGACACTTACTATAAAGATAATCTGATAACCGACAACGGGGTGGGTGCGCAAACCTATGTTGACAATTCCAACGAAATAAGAATCGTTAAATCTTACGATTTAATGAAAGAAACCGTATTTAAACTCAGGGATAAATTAGAGGTTTCGTATTATCTTGTGGGCCGTGTACGTACAACCGAACAATTTAGCGGAATCCCATTTAATTTAACGATAGAAAGCATCAATCCTGAATTAAGAGAAATGCCTCTTAATTTTAAAATATTAAACTTTAACAAGTATGAGATTCGTTATTTTAAAGCAGGAGTGGAAGAAATTAAAGAGGGAACATTTGAAGAAAATTTAATTAATATCGATTTTAATTTTTTAGTTACCCGCAACGTAAATTTTAATAGGCAAACCGAAGGTGAATTAAATAAACTTCAGTATCAAATTTTTTGTCACGATATGAATAACCTGGTATTTGGTTTTCAACAATCATTGGCGGTCCAAAATCCTGATTTTACAAATGTTTTAGTGCTTACCATGGATGATATAATTCCTGAAAGGGCTGTGTTGCTATTAGATACTCTATCTAAACTATACATTAATAAATCATTAAACTCAAGGTTCGATATTAATGAACGAACAATTTTATATATTGATAAACAACTACAGGAAGTAAGCACCTCATTAAAGGCCATAGAAGACACTATGCAGAATTTTAAACAAAAAAACTCAATTTTGGATTTGGATTGGGAACGCGACGATTTTTTTAAAAAACTTTCCCTTTATGATGCCGATAAATCCAAACTTAATTTAAAAATAAAATCTATAAACGACCTTGAAAAATATATAATTGAAGACAGAGATCCGCAATTTTTGCCCCCGAGTGTTTTTATAGTGGATAGCGATCCGTTTTTAGCGTCATCGGTTAGCGAATTGTATGGTTCGCAAATAAAATTAAATCAAGCCTTCGGATTTTCTAAAGAAGATAATCCAAACATTATTGAAATGAAGCAAAATATAAAACGGCTTAAACAAAATATTTTAGTTTATTTAAATAATACCCGAAACGCTACCTATAAAATCATCGAAAATGTAAACGAAGAAGTAGGCAAATACATTTCACAAATTAAAGATATTCCTCAAAAACAGCAGGATATGTTAAACATAAAACGACGTGTTGTTGTTAACGAAGAATTATATAATTTTTTGTTGCAGAAAAGAGCAAATACAAAAATAGCAAAGGCATCCATTGTTCCCGAAATTAAAATTATTGATAGTCCGCGCGACTTGGGTGTTGTAAGTCCGGATAAACCTAAATTAATATCTTCCTTTGTTACTGCGGGACTTATACTATCGGTTATTTTAGTGTTGATACGTGTTTTGTTTTTTACAACGATACAAACAGTAGATGAATTAAAAGAGAAAACTTTTTTACCCATTATAGGCGATTTGCCTTTTCAAAAAGGTGTTACAGGAATGGGTTTTGTTGTAGAAGACCAACCAACCTCTTTTGTTTCAGAGGCAGTTCGAACATTGCGAACAAACCTTCAATACGTTTTTCTAAATTCGGATAAAAAAGTTATACTATTTACATCTAATGCACCGGGAGAGGGTAAAACTTTTACCACTCTAAATATTGGGGCAACCTTAGCTAAAGGAGGTAAAAAAGTAATAATGCTTGAACTTGATCTTCACAAGCCACGTATTCAAAAAGCGTTGGAAATGAATGCCGATATCGGCATTAGTACGTTCATTATGGGTAATAGTACCCTCGAAGAAATTGTGAAACCAACAATGGTTAAAAATTTGTTTGCTATTTTATCGGGCCCCATTCCTCCAAATCCATCGGAATTAGTTTTATCAGAAAAACTAAAGGTTATCATTGAATATGCTAAACAAAATTTTGATTATGTTTTAATTGATACTCCACCTGCAGGTATGTTGTCCGATGCATCTTATCTCATGCAATATTCAGATATTAATATATTTGTTCTCAATACTAAATTTGCCAACAAAGGTGTTTTAAATCTTTTCCATAAACTGGTGAACGACAACTCTATTAAAAATGTTTACCTGGTTTTAAATGGTATCAAACGTCGTAAAAACAAATACTATTATTCTAAATATGGCTACGGCTATGGCTACGGCTATGGCTACGGCTATGGCTACGGAAACCGGGCGTAAAGGTAAAAAGTTTAATGTGCTGCTCAATTTGTGATTGAGGCGGCGAAGCTGTGAGTATGGTAAATTGGTATGTTGTATACGTAAATGTTAGACACGAAAAAAAGGTTGTGAAAAAACTGAGCGAGTTTAATATTGAAGCCTATAGCCCGGTAGTAAAAAAATTACAGCAATGGAGCGACCGAAAAAAATGGGTTGAATTTCCTATGATAAGTGGTTACGTTTTTATAAAAACCAATTTAGCGTTAAAAGAAACCATTTTAATGAATTCGGCGATTTTAGCGTTTGTTAAGTTTAATGGATTAGAAGCAGTGATACCAGAACGGGAAATCAATATTCTTAAATCAATTGAGCTTACAGGATTTGATGTAACGCAGGAAAATGATTGTATTACGCTACATGATGAAGTGGAAATAAATCAGGGTCAGCTCAAAGGAATTTTTGGTACTGTAGTAAAGATAAATAACGACGAATATGTTCAAATTACTCTCAATAGCCTGCACCAGTCAGTTAAAGTTAAAGTGCCAAAGGCCATTTTAAAATTAAAAAATATTGAACCGCTAAGAAATTAAAAATGTCAATTATTAAGAAATGCTTGTAATAGTTGATTATGGAGTTGGAAATTTGGCATCTGTATTAAACATGTGCAAAAAGGTGGGGGTTACGGATGTAAAAATCTCAGCTCAACACGACGATATAGAAAACGCTACAAAAATTTTATTACCCGGTGTAGGTTCGTTCGACGCAGGTATGGCAAATTTGCGTAACTCGGGGTTGATCCCACTTCTAAACAAAAAAGTTTTAGAAGACAAGACTCCAATTTTGGGAATTTGTTTGGGAATGCAAATGCTTACTCTACGAAGCGAAGAAGGAAAATTAGAAGGGTTGGGTTGGATTGACGCGGAAACCGTGAAATTTGATTTAAACCCAGCGCTGAAACTAAAAGTACCGCACATGGGTTGGAATTATATTAATGTATTGAAAGAAAATCCATTGATCGACTTAAATTCTAAAAGCAGGTTTTATTTTGTTCATTCATACTACGTAAAATGTTTTGATAAAAATCAAGAACTGGCATCCAGTAATTTTGGTCGTGATTTTACATGCATGGTAAATAAGGGAAATATTTATGGAGCACAATTTCATCCGGAAAAAAGTTTAAAATTTGGAATGAAAATGCTCGAAAATTTTTCAAAAATATAATGGCGCTTAAACGAATAATGCCTTGCCTGTTATACGATGGAACCGGCTTAGTTAAAACTGTGAATTTTAAAAATCCGACATATATTGGCGACCCGATAAATGCTATTAAAATTTATAACGAAAAAGAAGTTGATGAGTTGATCGTAATCGATATAAACGCATCAAAAGAAAAACGAAAGCCTAACTTTGATAAAATTGCCGATATGGCATCGGAAGCTTTTATGCCTTTTGCTTATGGTGGCGGAGTTAAAGCCTATGAAGATTTTGAAAAACTTTATAGGCTAGGCGTAGAAAAGGTTATTGTGAACACATTGATTCAAGAAAATCCAAATGTTATAAAAAAAGTAATTGGTCAGTTCGGTGCGCAGAGCGTTGTAGGTTGCATTGATTTTAAAAAGCCAATTTTTGGCGCGAAATCTCCGTATTCCTATGGAGGGCATAAAATAAAAATGTCGCTAATAGAATATGCCGGGTATTTAGCTAAGGAAATAGGTGTTGGAGAATTGATGTTACAAAGCGCCGATAGAGACGGCACCTGGGAAGGATACGACGACGAAATTATAGTAGAAATTTTAAACAGCGTAGATATACCGGTAATTGCATGCGGTGGTTGCGGTAATCTTACTCACCTAAAAAATATACTATACACTTCAAATGCAAACGCTGCTGCAATTGGGAGCATGGCAGTTTACAGTAAAAAAGGAATGGGTGTTTTAATTAATTTTCCAAATAGAGAAAGTATCATCATTGACTAATTCAAAACAAAATAATGATTGGGATATAATTGTAAAACCCAAGAGTGCAGTTTTCTCGCTAAATTTAAAAGAGATTTGGGCATATAAAGATCTTATACTGCTAATGGTAAAACGTGATATAACGTCGGTTTACAAACAAACTATCCTTGGTCCGTTATGGATGTTCATACAACCAATTTTTACGACTCTAATTTACACGTTTACATTTGGGCAAGCTAATTTATCAACCGACGGAATACCGGCTATGCTTTTTTACCTGATTGGTCAAACTTTTTGGAATTATTTTTCTGAGTGCCTCAATAAAACGTCAACTACCTTCACAGCCAACGCAGCGGTATTTGGTAAGGTTTATTTTCCTAGGTTGGTAATGCCTTTATCAGTTATTCTATCTAATTTACTAAAACTAGGCATTCAATTTATTTTATTATTGTGCGTTTACTTATATTTTAATTTCACTACAGTTGGAATTATTTCACTTCAAGTTAACTATTTATTAATGTTACCTTTTTTTATTATTCTTTTAGGTTTGTTTAGCTTGAGTTTGGGTATTTTATTTTCATCATTAACAACTAAGTACCGAGATTTTAATTTTTTAATTGGATTTGCAGTACAATTATTAATGTTTCTTAGTTGTGTTGTGTTTCCGGTAAGTATGTTTGATAAATGGAAGTGGTTAATATTATGTAATCCGGTTGCTACCGTAATGGAAGGAATAAAGTTCATTTTAACCGGCCATGGTATATTTCTCTGGTCTTACATTGTGTTTAGCTGCATTGTAACTTTTTTATTGCTTATAGTCTCTGTTGTTGTTTTTAATCGCACAGAAAAATCGTTTATGGATACCGTGTAACATGGCGTTAAAAGTTATAGAAGTAAATAATTTAGCAAAGCAGTACCGACTCGGGCAAGTAGGCACCACCACAATGGTTGACGACTTTAAACGATGGACGTATAAAATGCGGGGAAAAGAAGATCCTTTTCTGAAAATTGGTGAAGTAAACGATAGAACAAAAAAAGGCAGTTCGGATTATGTGTGGGCTTTAAAAGATATTAATTTTTCGGTACAACAAGGCGAAGTGCTTGGAATTATTGGAAAAAACGGAGCGGGGAAATCTACATTATTAAAAATTTTATCGCGCACTACCTCGCCAACTATTGGAGAATATAAAATAAAAGGTCGTGTAGCAAGCTTGCTAGAGGTTGGCACTGGTTTTCACCCAGACTTAACAGGTAGGGAAAATGTATTTTTGAATGGTGCCATATTAGGCATGACAAAATTAGAGATTAAAGCTCGCTTTGATGAAATAGTTGATTTTAGCGGAGTTGAACGTTACATTGATACACCCGTTAAACGGTACTCTTCGGGTATGTATGTTCGACTGGCTTTTGCTGTTGCCGCTCATTTAAACCCTGAAATATTGATTATAGATGAAGTGCTGGCGGTAGGTGATATAGAATTTCAGGAAAAATGTCTTGGTAAAATGAAGGATGTTGCAGTACAAGGGAAAACCGTGCTGTTCGTTAGTCACAATATAAACGCCATACGCACATTATGTACCAAAGGATTATTTTTAAAAAACGGAATGGTGGCCGATTATGGCAAAATTCCGGCAGTAACAGAAGCATACCTTTTTGAGGGGTTAGAAAATAGAGCCACAAGGCATTTTGCTTCAAACGAAATAAAAATTGATGACCTCTGTTCGATCACTTATTTATCGATAAAAAATCAAAACAATGAAAGTGTAACGGAATTCGACGTTACCGATGAAGTTAATATTGAAATCGGTTATAAGGTAAACGCTCAAAAATATACGTATACGGTTCATTTTTATGTGAAAAATTCAAGTGGCGATGTTTTGTTTGTTGGCATGGACAATAAATATTCACCGTACATAAACAATCCCCAACCAGTAGGGGTCTTCACAGAAAGCATTAAAATTGACAAAAACTTTTTTAATGAAGGCAACTATTCCATTCAAGCACTTATCTGCACGTTTCCTACTTTAGTTGAAAGCAAATTTTGCACAGTTGACAACGCCCTTTCTTTTTCAGTAACCGACAAAAATTACGAAACGGGAACAAGGGGTTCTTGGAACCGGGAATGGCCAAATTCATTGGTGCGACCTGATTTTAAATGGAAAATTCAAAGCCAAATTTAATTTACAAACTTGCACTCTATGGCGATTCGCTTGCAAATCCCCGCCAAGGAATCGTATGTTCTCACGAACGCTACATTGCGCTCGTTGAAAAGCACATTAGAAATACTTTTTATCCTACGTATTTAGAAATTAGGGACAAAGCAAAGGGCGGAGCTGTATTGGCGGAACTTTATAATCAATATATTGAAGACAATACATATTATAACGTGCCAGGAAATGTTTTGATTTTGCATTCAGGGATTGTTGACTGCGCCCCCCGCCCAGTGGATCAAAACACAAGACGAAAAATAGATAAACTTCCCAATATTATAAAAAAGGGTGTAATTAAATACATACACAGTAATCGCGCGGCGCTTGTAACTAAAAATGGTGGATATGTTAAAACTGAACTTCAAGATTTTGCAATTATTTTAAAGAAATTTTTGGAAGATGGGATAAAAAACTATAGTCAGGTCTTCAT
>JAYTBK010000440.1:0-7088 GCA_043737035.1 Bacteroidota bacterium
CGAGCCGCAAGTACAATAGGTAAATTTCCGTTTGCTGCATTTATATTCCAGTTAACCTGAGTATAATCGGCAACAGCCACAGAGGCAAGATAAGATGGAATTTCTTTGTTCATAGCCCACCTTCGGATTCGTTTGCCTAAAAGCACATTATCAGAAATTAAAGCTCCGTTGCAGTAGGTTGTTTTTAAAGCATCCGTCACAATATTAAATTCAAAAACTGATTTTTCTACAAAATTATCGAAACACGGAAACCAAACCCGCCCGTAATTATGGGGTTTTGCGCCAAAACCCACACCAAGGTTGTAGGCGTAATTTCCACTAAACGAAAAGCCTCCCCAACCCGATGGATCGCCTTGGGGCGCACCGTGATAAAAAACAGTTACGTTGATAGTATCCGCAGTATTTAAAGGAAAAAGTAAATTAGCTTTTAAAATTGTATCGTTGTAGGTATATGATAATAAACTGGAATTTTGTTTAACACTATCAATGATCATTTTTAAAAGATCGAGCCTGATTTTATTTTGATTGTTAATTTTTGGCGCGAATCGAATGACCGTATTTCCACTTATTTTTTGTCCTGCAAAATCCGTAATGTCCAGATTGATAGTGTATTTTATAACATCAATCGTATCACTTCTTAAATTTTCGGCACTATAATAAATTGCGGTTGCCGACGTTGCTTTATGCGCCTGACAATTTAACTGTGCGTTAGCGCCGAAACTTGGTAACAGAAATGCGATTGAAAAAATGCGGGTATAAAATTTCATTGATTAAATTTTATCTAATGTAAAAAAAAATAAGCATTTAAAAAATTTTAACGTTGATGGATATTGTGGCGTTTAAATGAATGCCGAAAAATCAATTTTAAATAAATTCATTTCCTATATCGTTCCTGTAATATTTACCCTCGTAAGTTATAAGTTCTGCGCTTCTTAAACTTTTTGAAACTGCATCCTTTATATCATTTCCTAATGATGTAACAGCAAAAACGCGACCGCCATTTGTAAGTGTATCTGTGCCATTAAATGTCGTACCCGAATGATATACTTTACTTTCAGTAACGAGATTTAAGCTTCCTACAATTTTATTTTTTTCATACTCCTGAGGATAACCGCCCGAAACTAACACAACGGTAGCGGCCGCCTGAGAGGTGACAGTAAATTGTTTTTCATGTAAGGTTTGAGTGGCTACACCTAACAGCAAATCCAGTAAATCGCTTTCAATGCGTGGTATTACCACTTCCGTTTCAGGATCGCCCATCCTACAATTATATTCTATAACACTTGGTTCGCCATTGCAATTCATTAAACCAATAAAAATAAAACCTCTGTAATCGATTCCATCTTTTAATAATCCATTAATTGTTGGTTTTAGAATTTTGTCTTCTACTTTTTTTATAAAAAATTCATCGGCAAACGAAACCGGACTAACTGCCCCCATACCACCGGTATTTAGTCCGATATCACCAACGCCAATGCGTTTATAATCCTTGGCAGCAGGTAAAATTTTATACGATTTTCCGTCAGTCAAAACAAAAACAGAAAGCTCTATTCCCTTTAAAAATTCTTCAATTACCACGGTATTTCCCGCTTTTCCAAACTTAGCATTAAGCACCATGTTTTTTACTTCCTGTTTTGCCTCAGCATTATCATTTAAAATTAAAACGCCTTTACCTGCTGCCAAACCATCGGCTTTTAAAACATAAGGTGATTGGAGTTGATCGATAAAATCGGCAGCTTCATCAATATTATTTTTATGAAAACTTTTATAGCCTGCCGTTGGTATACCGTGCCTCAACATAAACTGTTTACTAAAATCTTTGCTTCCTTCCAGTTGTGCGCCATCTTTTTTAGGTCCGATAATCGGAATTTCTTTGAGCACATCATCATTTAAAAAATAATCGTGTATGCCCTCCACTAAAGGGTCTTCAGGGCCAACTAACACCATATCAATTCCTTTTTCCCACACCAATTCTTTAATACCTGCAAAATCGTTAACCGCAACATTAATATTGGTTCCGCATTGCGCTGTACCTGCATTTCCGGGAGCTATGTATAAATTTTGAAGCATTTTACTTTGCGCAATTTTGTGTGCAAAGGCGTGTTCGCGGCCACCAGATCCTAAAATTAATACGTTCATTAGTTATATAATTTCTTTTATACGTTAATTATTATGATGGCAAAAATAAAAAATCCCGGTTAAACGCCAGGATTTTAATATTTATAAATTTATTTATGTTAATGCTTCGACTTGCTAAAACTTGAATTTCCACGTACCCGCGTCCCGGTTCGTTGTCTGTTCTGCCGTGCTAAAATACCATCGCGGTAGCTTTTGGCTTTTGTTCGGTTGCGGGTAAATAATTTAGGCTGCTCCCGGTTTTGTTTCATCCCGGGGCGCGTTTTCCTGTAAACCCACGAACTACCGCTTTTGTTTCCTTTAAATAATTTTGCAAAAAAACCTTTGCGGTTTCCTTTTGCAAAAGCATCTGCATGCCCGCTACTTTTTTTAAAGTGAAACAATCCGCCTCCTCCACGTTGGTTGCGGTGCTCTTTTTTTCTGCCCTGTGCTAAAACGCTGGTGCTCGCAGCAATGCAAATCAATAATACAATAACAGAGAATATTTTGGAGAGTTTCATTATTACAATATTATACAATTTACGCCATTAAAACCAAACTATTAGGGCAAATGGGAGTTAAAAAATTAACAAGATTTAAACAATTAAACACTTAAAACTTTACACGGCCAAATTTCTGTACTTTTGCAAAAAACTCTTCCAACTAAATTATACCATGTAATGCACGCCCCAGCACTGTTAATTACCGACTTTATTAAAGTGTGCCAACGCGAACTGCTGATCGACGTAAGATCGCCGGTTGAATTTAAAAAAGGGCATATTCCGGGCGCAATAAATATTCCATTGTTTGAAGACAGTGAACGCGCTGAAATAGGAACGTTATTTAAACATCTCGGAAAAGATAGCGCAGTTAGCCGCGGTATGGAAATAGTATCTCCTAAAATGGAAGCGTTTGTGAATCAAGTAAAAAAGTTAAGCAGCAATAATAAAGCATACATTTATTGTTACAGGGGCGGCATGCGTAGTAATAGTTTTGCATGGCTCATGAATAACTCCGGTTTAGAGGCCCGGATATTAGAAGGCGGTTACAAAGTTTACAGAAATTATATTCTTAATTTTTTTAATGAGACGAAAAAAATTATTCTGATTGGTGGAAAAACAGGAAGTGGAAAAACAGAAATCTTGAAAGAGTTGATTGTAGCGGGTTATCAGGTTATCGATCTCGAGCATCTGGCTAACCATAAAGGATCGGCCTTTGGCGCCATTAACGAAAAAACCCAAGAGCCGCAGCAGTTATTTGAAAATAATTTATTTAACGCGTTAAGTACGTTAGATGCAAAACGTTCGATCATTTTAGAAGATGAATCAAAAAATATAGGTTTTAATAAAATTCCGCACGCGCTTTGGCTTCAAATGAAAACTGCAACCATTATAAAAATAGAAATTCCGTTGGAGATGCGCGTTACTAAACTTGTAGTGGATTACAGTACTCAAAATATAGATGCCTTAAAAGAATGTGTTAAAAAAATTTCGCAGCAACTTGGCACGGCAAATACCAAATTGTGCATGCAATTGCTTGACGAAAATAATTTGGCAGAAGTGGCGCGCATCGCCCTTCAATATTATGATAAAGCTTACAACTTTATATACGAAAACAAAACACAGTCGGTGTACGATCTCAGCTTTAAAAGTACAGAGGCAAGTTTTAACGTTAAGGAAATCATCAACCTTTTGGATTCATTAAATTAATATGGAAACTAAACTCACACAATTCAGTAAAGCTTCAGGCTGCGGATGTAAAATTCCTCCGGCTCAACTCGATGAAATTTTAGAAGGTACACGACAACGCGA
The DNA here is from genome assembly GCA_043737035.1 of Bacteroidota bacterium. Classification (GTDB taxonomy): domain Bacteria; phylum Bacteroidota; class Bacteroidia; order B-17B0; family Aurantibacillaceae; genus UBA4416. The sequence continues at coordinate 3,927 of JAYTBK010000440.1, forward strand.
AATATTTAAAAATTTATTGGTTGGAAATGATACAAAAGATGACGCAGCGGTTTTTGAGTTACAGGATGGCCGCTGCATTGTTAGTACAACCGATTTTTTTACGCCCATTGTAGATGACGGTTTTGATTTCGGAAAAATCGCTGCCGCTAACGCCATTAGTGATGTGTATGCCATGGGAGGAGAACCATTAATGGCTGTTGCAATACTCGGTTGGCCCGTTGATAAAATACCGTTGTTAGTAGCGCAAAATGTAATTAAAGGAGCCCAGCACATTTGCTCACTTGCGGGTATTCCATTAGCGGGCGGACATAGTGTAGACACAAGCGAGCCTTTATTTGGGTTAGCTGTTACCGGAACTGTTTTAAAAGAAAACATTAAAAAAAATAATTCGGTTAAACTCAACGATATTCTGTACCTCACCAAACCAATTGGGATTGGTATTTTAAGTACCGCTTTAAAAAGAGGATTGTTAATGAATGAAGAGTATGCTTCTTTAATTTCGGTAACAACTTCGCTTAATAGCATTGGTAAAATTTTGGGGAAACTTTCTTTTGTTAATGCAGTTACCGATGTTACCGGCTTTGGACTAAACGGCCATTTACTTGAAATGCTAAGTGGAAGCAACCTTTCGGCAGAAATATTTAAAACAAAAATTCCGCTGATGGAAGGGGCAAAAAAATACATTTCACAATTTGTTTTTCCCGATAACACTACCCGGAATTACAATTCGCAGGGGCCGTTTATTAGTGGGATGACCGGCCTTGATTTTATTTTATATTGCGATCCTCAAACATCGGGAGGTTTATTGTTTAGCGTTTCTTCCTATCACGAAAGAGAGATGGATCAAATTTTAAAAGATCATGAACAGTTTTTTAGCAAGATTGGTTCCATAAAAGTTTTAAAAGATAAAGCGATTGATTATATTTAATTCAGTAATAACATTACCGTTTGTTAACAATTATAGTAACATTATTTCCATTAAATGTACGTTAGTACTTTGATAAAAAAGTTTTATCTTTGATTTTAACTTAACTGTTTGCTTCGCTTTAAAAAACAATTCAGTTTAAAAAAACACAGAACGCAAAATGAAAATAGTGGAAGGCGCGGGTGTTATACCCGGTGAGTTACTCGCTAAAGTTGATTCACCTGATGATCTCAAAAAATTAAAGGAACAGCAACTCGAACAATTTTCTAAAGAACTTCGTCAATACATTATCGATATTGTTTCTGTAAAAGGCGGGCATTTTGGCGCGTCGTTGGGCGTGGTTGAGTTAACTACAGCGCTTCATTATGTATTTAATACGCCTTATGATCAATTGGTTTGGGATGTTGGCCATCAGGCTTACGGTCATAAAATAATTACTGGTCGAAAGAATAATTTTCATACCAACCGTATTTACAAAGGCATCAGCGGATTTCCAAAACGTTCGGAAAGTGCGTATGATGCGTTTGGGGTGGGGCATTCCTCCACTTCCATTGGGGCTGCATTGGGAATGGCTGTAGCATCGCGTTACAAAAAACAAAACGATAAACATCATATTGCAGTAATTGGAGATGGTTCAATGACCGCCGGTATGGCTTTTGAAGCCCTTAACCATGCGGGCGTAGAAAATTCAAATTTGTTGGTTATACTTAATGATAACTGCATGAGCATCGATCCGAATGTAGGAGCTTTAAAAGAATATCTTACTGATATTACTACGTCGCATACATACAATAAAGCAAAGGATAAAATTTGGGAACTACTGGGCAAGATCAGCAAATTTGGCCCTAACGCACAAGAAATTGCTTCAAAAATAGAAAACGCTGTAAAAACGAGTTTATTAAAACAAAGTAATTTATTTGAGTCATTAAAATTCCGGTATTTTGGTCCGGTTGATGGGCACGATGTTGTTCGGTTAACAAAGGTTTTACAGGATCTTAAAGATATACCCGGACCAAAATTATTACATGTGTTAACTCAAAAAGGAAAGGGTTATTCGTTTAGCGAAGCCGGAAACCCAACTTTATGGCATGCGCCCGGACTATTTAATAAAGATACCGGAGAGATTATTAAAATAGTTTCAAAAGAGCCTCAGCCGCCGAGATATCAGGATGTTTTTGGTCATACTATTGTTGAACTTGCCGAAAAAAACCCAAAAATAATGGGTATCACTCCGGCGATGCCTTCGGGTTGTTCGCTTAATATTATGATGAAAGCAATGCCCGATCGTGCTTTCGATGTAGGAATTGCAGAACAACATGCAGTTACATTTAGCGCGGGCTTAGCTACACAAGGATTAACTCCATTTTGTAATATTTATTCATCTTTTATGCAGCGTGCTTATGATCAGGTTGTACACGATGTAGCTTTACAAAATTTGAAGGTGGTGTTGTGTTTGGATCGTGGTGGACTAGCCGGAGCCGATGGGCCAACACATCATGGTGCATTTGATATTGCTTATTTCCGTTGTATTCCCAATATGATTGTGAGTGCACCGATGAATGAAGAGGAGCTTCGTAACTTAATGTTTACAGCGCAGCTCGATGACATTATCGGTCCTTTCAGTATTCGTTATCCCCGTGGAAACGGCGTAATGATAAATTGGAAAACACCGTTTAAAAAAATTGAAATTGGAAAAGGGCGTAAATTAAAAGATGGAAAAGATATTGCCATTTTGTCGTTCGGACATCCGGGCAATTTTGCTTCTACAGCTATTAAAAACCTAGAAGCTGAAGGCGTAAATGCAGGACATTATGACCTCCGTTTTGCCAAGCCTTTAGATGAGACGATGTTGCACGAAGTTTTCAGTCGCTACAAAAAAATCATCACCATTGAAGACGGAACCATAGTTGGCGGTATTGGAAGTGCGGTATTGGAATTCATGGCAGATAATGGCTACAGCGCCGAAGTAAAGCGTTTAGGTATGCCCGATAGATTTATTGAACACGGAGAACAAAACGAGCTTTATGAAGAATGCGGGTTTTCGGTCGAGCAAATCCAGCAAACAATTATTGGTTTAATTACCGGAGCTGCCGCCAAAAAAATTGTATAAGTCTCTACAATCCCGCGAACCTTAGTAAAAATTTTTTCTATTATTTAATTTTACCCAGCAAAGTCACGTGGCCTGTTTTTGTAACTACTGTTCCTGCCATCGTTTTAATTTCGGCTTGGTACACGTA
>JAYTBK010000441.1:0-7019 GCA_043737035.1 Bacteroidota bacterium
GGTTTTTCCAATGAGCACAATATGTTTTTAATTTTACTTTTGCTTGTGATCGGCGCCGCTATAGTAATTGCCGTTACAGGGATATTTTTTACACGAGAATTTAACGCAGTAAAAAACATATGCGCGCAAATAAGTTATTTAGTATTGCCAGTTTTACCTTTAATGATTATTGTGCTACTAAAAAGTCAGTTTTATACTTATAATTATAACAGTTATTTAAATCAGGAAACGCAGGCGGTAGCAGTGGGACAACAAATGAACGATGTAATAAATTATACGTATAATAACGCATATTATAATACACCGGAATATATTTATTTGCAGCTCGAACAGCGTTACTGGGAAAAAATTTATGATATCTGTGTAATGTTTGCCATGTACGGCGGTATTATCATTTTTATACTACTTGCAATGCCTTTAATGAAACAATTTTTTGTAAAGCAATTAGCCTTACCGCGAAAAAGCTAAATGAAATTTCATTTAAATTTTGAACCGGTTGCCAGCGCAGATAAAATAACGCATCAACAGTTAATTTTAAGTGTAGGTTCATGTTTTAGTAATAACATAGTCAACAAACTTCAGGAGCATAAAATTACAGCACTAGCAAACCCTTTTGGTATCATATTCGATCCGTTGAGTATTGCAAATATTTTAAACAGAATTGCAGAACTTAGATATTTTAATGAGAGTAATATTTTTGAATCATCTAACGGTTGGGTATGTTACGAAGCGCACAGCTCGCTTTTTTCGCCAACGCGAGGTGAATTGCTGACATTTTTAAACAGAATTATTGATGAATGGCATGCTGCTTTAAAACGAGCTCACTGGTTATTTATTACACCTGGTTCTGCTTATCATTACATACATTGCGCGACGCAATACTCTGTTGCAAACTGTCATAAATTACCGGGAAGTAGTTTTACTAAAAAACTTGTTGATACAAGCACAATTGTAAATAGTTTTAATATAACAATTACCAAATTAAAGTTATTAAATCCCGAATTAAAATTTGTTTTTACCGTATCACCGGTAAAACATTTACGAGATGGCGTTGTTGAAAATAATCTTAGTAAATCTATTCTATTACAGAGCGTGCACAACATAGTAAGTGAAACAATCAACTGCCATTATTTCCCTGTTTACGAGCTGGTAACCGACGATTTACGGGACTACCGCTTTTATGAAGCGGATATGGCGCATCCAAACAAAGAAGCCGTAAATTATGTTTGGGAAAAATTTTCAAGCGTTTATTTCGATGAAAAAACTATTAATTTAAATAAAAAATTGTACGACTTAAACAATGCAATAAATCACACGCCCATCAATAAAAATTCGGAAGGCTTTGTTAAATTTAAGAAAGCACAATTTAATATTTGCATAGAATTGAAGCGCTCGTTCGCTTTTTTAAACTTGGAAAACGAAATAAAATATTTTGGAGAATAAAATATTTAAAAACTTGGCTAAGGTTTAGCTAACCAACTTTCAATTTCTACTTGATCGAGCTCAATGTAATTTACGTAATTTTCGACTACACTATTGTTTACGAGATATATGACCGGAAGTTCAAGTCCGGCAAGGTAAACGAAAGAAGGTCCGTTTAAAATACAATAATCGATGTTGCGCGATTGTGTTTCTTCAAAAAAAGGTTTGATATTTTTATAATCGCCATTTAGTACGTAATAAATAGAAATGTTTGGGTTCTTTTGTTTTATCAATTTCATTTTTTTAGCGGCAATTCGACAATGCGGACACGTTAAACTCATAAACGCAATAATATGTTTTCCTTTGCTTAACGAGTGAGGGGCTTTGTGTATTTTATTGTATTTATATAAACTGTCTAATTCTAGTTTAAAACTCTCTTCTTTTTTATTAAGATATGCCGAAGAAAAATTTAGATCAACATAGTTTAAAACGTGCGGTAAGGCAAACGCTGAAATAAACAAGAAAGTAAATATCCATTTGGAAAATTTTTTATAATTGAGCCCTGCATAATATTTATAAATTACAAGTGAAACAACAATCATTACCCCATTTTTAATAAGTGCCTGCAAGGGAGTCATCGAAATTGCGGTACCAAAACAACCACAGTTACCATTGTTGCCTGTATTTACGATTACAAACAAAAGGTAGATACAAAAAACAATTAACGAACCGATGGTTAATCTAATAGTGAATCTTTTTATGTATAGACCTGAAATTAACAAAAAGCCTATAAAAAATTCGAGGCCAATCATAAACCGTGCAATAAAAGGTGCCATGCGCCACCCGCCAATTCCTAAATCAACAAAAGTATATTCGAAGGGCTCAATGGGTTGCAACTTAGTATAGCCGCTATAAATAAAAACCCCGCCCATAAAAGAGCATAATAGGAAAAAAAAAGTTTGGGTTAGCGTCGTTTTCATTAGAATACGTCGAAGATAACGAAATATAAATAAAAAAAGCCCCCATGATGGGGGCTTTTAGTGAGAAGAAGAAAAATCTATTTTACGTCACAAGTTGTTTCTACAGTTGTTGTTGTAGTGTAACCTGTTCCGTTTTGAGTTGATTTGTTTGTTGTACCGTAACAACCTTGGCTCATTCTAAAATATTTTTTAGATTGTTTTTCAGCCGTTTGTGTGTTGGTATCTGTATAGCTAGATGATATAGAGGTGCTACCGCTCATTGTAACAGCGGTTGTAGTACTTGTACATGTACAAGTGCGTTCTTTTTTGCAAGATACTGTCGCAAGTGAAATAACTGCAACAGCTAATAATATTGATTTTTTCATTTTAATAGTTTTTAGAGTTGGATTATTTTAAAGTGCAGTTTGATTCGCTCATACTCGAGTTTGTACCGGTATTGCTGTTATTTGGGTAACTGCTTTTGCTGGTCGTTTTCTGACAAACTACTTTACCTTCAGACTTTTTAATTTTCTTGATTGTGGTTGTAGAAGTTGAAGTGTTAGACGTAGTAGTTGAAGTACCATTTTGACTTACTGTAGTGTTAGACGATGTATCCGTACACTCACAAGTTCTGTCTTTTTTGCAGGATGCAAGGCTTAAAGCCAAAGCTGCAAAAGCAAATAATGTAATTTTTTTCATTTTTTAGGGTTTAAAGTTTGTGCAAATATAAACAATTATTTTAAATAAATGTCAAATTTCTAATTTTGTTCAAATTAAAAGCATCGTGAGAAATTTTTACAAAATAAAAAAGGACTACCGCGAAGTAGCCCTCTAATAAATAAATTAATCAGCAAAATTTATTTAACTTTTGCTTCGCAAGTTCCACCAATAGTAACCCATGATGCACCAACTGAATTACAAGTTGATTTGGCATCTTTCTTTTTAATTTTACCTAAATCATAGGTATAAGTATAAGAACCAGAACCAGTTTGACTACCTGTACAAACACAAGTGTAGTTCTTTTTGCATGATGCAAATGTAGAAGCCACAACAACAGCAGCTAATAAAGTAATTTTTTTCATATATAGGTTTTTAAAGTTTCGGTAAATATAAACACATTTATTAATGTATCAATACCCACCAATAGGTATTTACCAAAAAAAATAAATTAACGAAAAAACAAACCCATCAGAAATTTAGTATACCTCGAATCTACACCATGCAAAGGCTTTAAAGCAATAGTCGCGCAAAGAATAAGGGTTAATTTTTTACTTAAAAAAACATTTACACTTAACCGTGTATTGTTTCTTTATTACCGTAATTTTTTAAGATTTGGCTTTCGTAATCAAGCCACTGTTGCCATCTAAAATCAACGTTTTCAGCAGCTGCGCCATACTTTCGCGCAAAGCCAATAAATAAAGTGTAATGTGTAGCCTCGCTTACCATCAGTTCATGATAAAATAATTTAAGGTCGTCATCCATAATTTCTTCCGAAAGTAACTTAAATCTTTCGCAGCTTCTAGCTTCCACCATTGCGGCAAATAAAAGTCGATCAATTAAAACAACTTCTTTTCTGTGGTCGCCTTTTCGTATAAATTTATATAAGTCTCCAACATATTGATCTTTACGTTCAAATCCCAGTTTTAAATTTCTATCCTTAATTTTTTGATGCACCATTTCAAAGTGGGTAAGTTCTTCTTTCGCAAGCGCAAGCATTGCATCAACAATATCCGTGTGATAAGGATAACTGATCATGATTGATAAAGCATTTGTTGCGGCTTTTTGTTCGCAGTAAGCATGGTCGGTTAAAATCTCCTCAATGTTTTTTTCAACTATGTTTACCCAACGCGGGTCGGTAGCCAATTTTAATCCTAACATGTAACTTTAATTAATTGTTAAACTTATGTGTTTTCTTTCTTTAAAAGGAAAGTAAATATAAGCTAATCCCTTAGTTTGTCAAGTAAAGCGTTTAACAAGCCAATTTCGTTTTTCGTCAGCGCTTTAAATACTTTTTTCGAATCTTCATCTATTATATCGAGTTGTTCCAGCAACTGCAAACCTTTATCAGTTATCAAAACATCAACACTACGCCTGTCTTTAGGGCATTGATTCCTTACTAAAAGATTTTTCGCCATCAGTTTATCTACAATTCGTGAGGCATCACTCATGCGATCGAGCATACGATCTTTAATAAGCTTTACACTGCAAGCGTTCGGGTACTGGCCACGTAAAATGCGTAACACATTATATTGTTGCAGGGTAATATCCGAATTTTTAAAATACGAACCATAAAATGAATTAAGCCAGTTGGTGGTGTAAATTAAGTTTACAGCAAGCTTTTGAGTTTCGTTTTTAAACTTTTTTTGTTGTATTTCGTCTTCAAGTTTCAAAATTGGGCAGGTATAAAAAAATCCCCTGTAATGTAAATTTACAAGGGATTTCAATAATAATCAAATTATTTGACTTTTGTAATTTCAATTTTTATATCAAGTAAAACCTCTTCGCTTAATGCAACACCACCAGCTTCTAAGGCCGCATTATATTTTAAGCCGTAATCAATACGGTTAATTTTGCCCGTAACTTTAAATGCATAACGCTCCATTCCATAAAGATCTTTTACAATTTTAGAAGCGCCAATGGCAAACAACGTAACTGATTTTGTAACGCCGTGCATTGTCAAATCTCCGGTCAAATTATAAGTTCCTTTAACTTTACCCGGTTTCATGGATGTACTTTTAAAAGTAATTTTGGGGTAAGTTGCAACGTCGAAAAAATCAGGACTTTTTAAATGTCCGTCGCGTTTTTCATCATCTGTATTAATACTGGCAGCATCTAACGAAAAATCAACCTTAGCATCTGTAAAATCAATATCAGCTTTTGGCGATGATACTTTTCCGTCGTAAACTTTAAATCTGCCTTCTGTTTCACTCACCATCATGTGGGTTATAGAAAAGCCAAGTTTACTGTGTGAAGCATCAACGTTCCAATTAGTTTGGGCGTTTACGCTTAAAGTGATAGCTGCAGTGGCTACCAATGTTGTTAATGTTGCTTTCATAAATTGTTTAGTTTTAAATTAAGATACAAATATATGTTATAACAATAGATGTTGCAACATTTAATTTGAATATTTATTAATTTGTGATAAATTGTGTTTAAGAAGTGGAAAAATAATTCGCTCATAAAAAAATCTATAAAAAATAACGGCAAAAAATTTTATCTTTACGATCCAAATTTAAAAGCCCACATTGTAAGTGGGAACAGCTATGATAAAAATAACTTTACCCGATGGTTCCATCCGAGAATATGCAAAAGGAACCACATCAATGCAAATAGCGTTGAGCATTAGCGAAGGTCTTGCAAGAAATGTATTGGCAGCAAAAGTTAGTAACGAAGTAGTAGATGCTAACAAACCAATTAATCAGGATAGTACAGTAAGCTTGCTAACGTGGAATGATGCGGACGGCAAGAACACGCTTTGGCACTCATCGGCGCATTTATTAGCAGAGGCTCTCGAAGCAATTTATCCTAGTGTAAAATTTTGGGTCGGCCCACCTTTAGAAAATGGTTTTTATTATGATGTCGACCTTAACGGAGAAGTACTAACACCGGCGGATTTTGAAAAAATTGAAACAAAAATGCTTGACCTTGCGCGCCAAAATAACGAATTTATTCGGAAAGAAATTAGTAAGGCTGATGCAATAAAATATTTTACTGCTAAAGGCGATTCTTATAAACTCGATTTGTTGGAACGTTTGGAGGATGGAAATATTTCTTTGTACACACAGGGTGATTTTACTGATCTGTGTCGCGGACCTCACATTCCAAATACTGGTTTTATAAAAGCAGTTAAGGTTTTAAATATTGCAGGTGCCTACTGGAAGGGTGATGAAAAAAATAAAATGCTTACCAGAATTTACGGGATCGCTTTTCCGAAAGATAAAGAGCTGAAGGAATATTTGCTGATGCTTGAGGAAGCTAAAAAGCGCGATCATCGTAAGCTAGGCAAAGAACTTGAACTTTTTACTTTTTCTGAAAAAGTTGGCATGGGTTTACCGTTATGGTTACCAAAAGGTGCCATGCTGCGCGAGCGATTAATTCAGTTTATGCAAAAAGCACAAACAAAAGCCGGGTATTTGCCGGTAGTGACGCCGCACATTGCTAATAAAGATCTTTATGTATGTTCAGGCCACTACGAAAAATATGGAGCCGATTCTTTCCAACCAATAAAAACACCGCACGAGGGCGAAGAGTTTTATTTAAAGCCGATGAATTGTCCACATCATTGCGAAATTTACAAATCATCACCAAAATCTTATAAGGATTTGCCGGTACGTTACGCAGAGTTTGGTACTGTTTACCGTTATGAACAAAAAGGTGAATTACACGGTTTAACACGCGTGCGCGGATTTACACAGGATGACGCGCATTTATTTTGTCGCCCGGATCAGGTAAAAGAAGAATTTTTAAAAGTGATTGATTTGGTGCTTCATGTATTTAATGCACTCGATTTTAAAGAATATACCGCTCAAATTTCGTTGCGAGACCCCAACAACAAAGCAAAATATATTGGTTCCGATGAAAACTGGGCTCTTGCCGAACAAGCTATTATTGACTCAGCTGCCGAGAAAGGATTGAAAA
>JAYTBK010000442.1:0-2800 GCA_043737035.1 Bacteroidota bacterium
CGCTTCTGGATGATTCATTGCTAAATCAGCTAAAACTTTACGGTTTAAACCAATATTTTTTGAATTTACTTTTCCAATAAATTCGCTATAACTCATTCCGTATTGACGAACACCTGCATTTATACGTTGTATCCACAATGAACGCATAGTACGTTTTTTGTTTTTACGATCGCGGTATGCGTAAGTTAAACCTTTTTCTAAGGTATTTTTGGCGATTGTCCAAACATTACCTCTAGCACCCCAATAACCTTTTGTTAAAGCTAGGATTTTCTTTCTGCGAGCTCTACTCGCAACGTGATTGACTGAACGTGGCATTTCTTTTTAATTTTTTGATGTTACGTGGCTAATTTTTAGCGCTTTTAAAACGTAGTTTCTGGTTAATTACTTAACCGTTTTACTCGGGTTAATTAAAAAAATCTATAATTTGCTTTTTTGTCGTTGAATCTCATTTTTAAAATTCTCATTTACCTTTGTAAACTCGACTTTAAAAAATTTTATTCGCCTAAAAAAATCTAATTTATAGTTTTTTTTTAGAAAGATTCCGATTTTCATCGGAATAAGATATTTGTAACATTTCAATCACTTTCGCTCTTGAAAAATAACAACTATCTTACATTGCTAATAAAAACTTGATGTTAGTCATATCACGCTTATGAACTAAGCCTGATTTGGTTAACGCACGTTTTCCTTTAGTTGATTTCTTGGTCAAAATATGACTTTTGAAAGCATGTTTTCTTTTAATTTTGCCGGTCCCAGTAACAGAGAATCTCTTCTTTGCACTGGAGTTTGTTTTCAGTTTTGGCATTTTTCGTTATTTATTTATTTGTTAGTACTCAATTTTTATAATTGTTTGGGTTCAACTGCGCTCAGCCATACAATTTATTTACTCACTTTTTTAGGTGCCAACACCATCAACATTTTTTTACCTTCTAATACCGGTAATTGTTCTGCTTTACCCCACTCTTCTAATTCTGATGCAAAACGTAATAATAAAATAGTTCCTTGCTCTTTAAATACAATTTCTCGCCCTCTAAAAAACACAAAGGCTTTTACTTTACTTCCGTCTTGTAAAAACTTCATAGCATGGTTTTTCTTAAACTGATAATCGTGCTCATCGGTATGTGGTCCAAAACGAATATCTTTTACAACAACTTTAGAAGCTTTCGCTTTTACTTCTTTTGCCTTCTTTTTGAGTTCGTATAAATATTTACCGTAATCAATTATTTTACAAACAGGCGGATCTACTAAAGGTGCAATCTCAACTAAATCCACTCCAGCTTCTTCAGCCATTTTCATAGCCTCTTCAATAGAGTAAACTCCTGCTTCAATATCATCACCAACCACACGTACTTGTGGGGTGTTACGAATATTTTTATTAATACGATGCTGCTCTTCCTTTACTCCAGGTCTTTTAAAGCCTTCGCGTAAACCGCGAGGGCGCTTAAATGGAACTGGTGTTGTTGGAGCCGTACCAGGCTTAATAGGGCCTGTATTTTTATTGGCATTGTTTATGGGTTTTTTAAAAACGCTAATTGTAACCTCCGCTTTTTATGTTTATATTTTATTTACCTTAAATATTTAGTACTAATTACTCAGTACTACTTTCGTTTTAAAATCATTATCAATCGTACTCTGTATTAACTTTGCAAATTCTTCAATACTCATTGTACCAATATCTCCTTTGCCATGCTCTCTCACTGCTACAGTGCCTTGTTCCGCTTCTTTTTCGCCAACAACTAACATAAATGGTATTTTATTTACTTCGTTATCTCTTATTTTCTTCCCAATTTTTTCGTTTCTATCATCAATAAGCCCACGAATATCGGAAATATTTAATAATTCCGAAACTTTTTTCGCATAATCGTTAAATTTTTCGCTGATTGGCAAAATAGCATATTGGTCAGGCGTAAGCCATAACGGGAAATTACCACCACAATGTTCAATTAAAACAGCTATAAATCTTTCTAAAGAGCCAAATGGTGCACGGTGTATCATTACAGGGCGATGTTTTAAATTATCAGAACCTGTGTATTCTAATTCAAAACGCTCTGGTAAATTGTAATCTACCTGTATTGTTCCTAATTGCCATTTGCGACCAATAGCATCACGTACCATAAAATCTAATTTAGGGCCATAAAAGGCTGCTTCGCCTAATTCTACTATTGTTTTTAATCCTTTTTCGCTAGCCGATTCTATAATAGCTTGCTCAGCTAAAGCCCAATTCTCATCGCTACCAATGTATTTAGTTTTGTTTTCGGGATCTCGCAATGATATTTGCGCTGTGTATTCTGTAAAACCTAAAGCATTAAAAACATACAATACCAAATCAATTACTTTTAAAAACTCTTCCTTTACTTGGTCGGGGCGCACAAATAAGTGAGCGTCATCTTGCGTAAAGCCACGCACACGAGTTAAACCATGCAATTCTCCTTTTTGTTCGTAACGGTAAACAGTTCCAAACTCAGCATAACGTACAGGCAAATCTTTATACGATTTTGGTGATGATTTATAAATTTCGCAATGATGCGGGCAATTCATGGGTTTTAAAAAGAACTCTTCGCCTTCGTGTGGCGTTTTTATTGGTTGAAACGAATCGGCACCATATTTTTCGTAATGCCCTGAAGTAACGTATAATTCTTTTTGCCCTATGTGTGGTGTTACTACTGGTAAATAGCCCGATTTAAGTTGCGCTTTTTGTAAAAACTGAATGAGTCGCTCGCGCAACATAGCTCCTTTTGGTAACCAAAGTGGTAAGCCTGCTCCTACTTTTTCGGAGAAAGTAAATAACTCTAATTCCTTT
>JAYTBK010000443.1:0-2799 GCA_043737035.1 Bacteroidota bacterium
GCTTCTTCTACAGTAAAATCGCCTGAAATAGACGAACTTCCACCACGTATCTCGCCATTTACAACCGGCGCAGAATAAACCATATTATCCATCACTACAGCAATGCAACGGCCTTTCTTATCTCCAACAGGCGAGTTATCTTTCGTTAACTTAGCCCATTTTGTTGCGGCTTCGCCTGTCATGCTCATTGATATACTTGGATGTCCGCCATTATCGGCGTTAAATTCAATTCGTGCGTCCGAAATAATATCACCCGACATGGCAGCTTTTCCATCGCGGTTAGTTACTTTAATGGCAAACAACTGAAATTCTTCAGCCACAATTTCACCTGCTTCGTTTTTAAGTGGTTTTGGCTTGTAGCCCCACATAAATTTTAATTTGTTAGGGAAATATCCTTTTAAAGCGGCGTTTCTTAATAAGGCGTTTGCTTTTGCCGTATCTTGTTTACTATATGCGGAAGCGACAACAGCGCCGGGTTCAAAATTTTCGGGTTGTTGGGTTTTTTGATTATAACTAACGCGTGCGCGCAACGGGCCCGGATAATTACCAACGTAAATTAATGGTATTTTACGCAAAAAAGTATCTAACGAAGTTGGGATGGCTGTACTTGTTGTAGCTGCTTTTAAATTCGCATTTGATACCGAATCAGACGGTAATGAATCATTCGATTTTACTTCTGCACCATTTTTAATAGCAGTAGTAGCAGTATTTGTGTTTACAGCTAACGTATCAGTTTTTTTGGCCGTGGTATCATTCTTATTAATTGCAGCAATAAAATCCGGATAAAGTGCTTTGGATAATTTATCATTCGCACCCATTAGTAAATTCCCTATTTCAGCATTTTCATAAGTTTCCCAAAATTCTAAATTTGCCGTTCCTTGCAACAATTCACGCACACGTGCTTTATCTTTTACTCCCGGTAACTCAACTAAAATACGACCACTGTTTCCAAGTTTTTGAATGTTTGGTTGCGCAACGCCAAAACGATCAATACGTGAACGGAATGTTTTTTCTGAATTGGAAATAGACTCGTCAACTTTTGTACGTAAAAATTTTATTACCTCATTATTTGTTGCGGTAAAAGGAACCTTACCTTTCAATTCAATGGTTTGAAACAAGGGCGCTAACTGTCCGTTTTTGGATAACGTATTGTATTTCTTTTCGAACAAGGTTAAGTAATCATCGTTATTGATTTTACCTAAATCGTCGGCAGCTTGTTTAACAGCTTCATTAAACGTTTTATCAGGATTATTATTTGAAAGATTTTTTACTATTTCCGCAACCGAAATTTCAAGTGTTACATTCATTCCACCACGTAAATCAAGGCCAAGGTTAATTTCCCTTTTCTTGCATTCCTCGTAAGTATAACTTGCAACCAATAAATTATAAACCGGTTGTTTTTTTATTGAATCCAAATATCTATCGAACACCTGAGTTTTAACTGAATCAGCAAAATATTCTAATTTAGTTGCGTCACCTTTGGCATAAGTTTTGGCCGCCGACTGTACGCCCATCGAATTTGAAATTCCTTCGGCATATTCCATTGCTTCGTTCTCAATACTACGGGTCTTCCAGGTAAACGATAAATAAAAAATACAGGCTAACGCTAATAGAATAGCGAAAATTTTAATGGCACCTTTGTTTTGCATAAAATTGGCTTTATTACTGATAAATTTAAGGGTGCAAATATAGGTTTATGCTATATATAATGCAAATATTTTTAAACCTGAAAATAAGGCAGTTACGGAGAAGTTCAATTTTTTTTCATTAGTTTTACACGTATATGGCAAGGGTTAAAATAATAAGCTTTTTCTTGATAATTACCTCTCTGGTTCAATCTCAAAATACAGTTTACCGTGATACAATACCCGTTTTTGAAAACGGCACAAAATTATTGGCACCTTGGGCCGGCGGACTTAATTTTAGTTCGTTTACAAATGTTGATCTTAACCTCGATGGAAAAAAAGATATTGTTGCCTACGATAAAATTTGCAGTTCTGGCGGGAAACTAAAAGCATTTTTAAATGTAGGGGCTGCAGGAACAGCGAAATACAAACATGCGTTTAGTTACGACAGCAAATTTCCGGCTGTGAGTGATTGGGCTTTATTTTTTGATTTTAATAGCGATGGTAAAGAAGATATG
This sequence comes from Bacteroidota bacterium, assembly GCA_043737035.1. Lineage (GTDB taxonomy): Bacteria > Bacteroidota > Bacteroidia > B-17B0 > Aurantibacillaceae > UBA4416. The sequence continues at coordinate 2,144 of JAYTBK010000443.1, forward strand.
TTTACATACACCACCGGTGGAATAAAAGTTTACCGGAACGCCAGCACAATTACCAATTTAAAATTCGTGTTGCAGTCGGCCTTTTTAATGAGCGACTACAATCCTAATGGTTCACCAAACATGGCAAATATCTACTGCAATTCAATAGCACTTCCAGCTATTGGAGATGTTGATGGCGACGGCGACCTTGATATATTAACCTTTTCGGTGTTTGGTATGAAGATGGAATATCATAAAAATATGAGCAAAGAGCTTTACGGCAATGCGGATAGTTTAGTGTTTGATATGATTGATGATTGTTGGGGCGATATACAGGAAAGCAGTTGTGATGTTTATCTGAACCAATGTCCTTACCCAAAGAGTTTACATAGCGCTATAGACAATATAGGAAAAACTTTGCATGCCGGTTCGTGCTTAATGTGTTTTGACCGAAATGGCGATGGCGATCAAGACCTTTTGATGGGAGATGTTTCATGCAGCAATGTTTTTTATGTTGAAAATGGTGGAAGTAACACCAATGCACATATTACCGATACAACTAAAATGTTTCCTAATTATCCTTTAAGGTCAAGTACAAATGTTATTAATATGAATGCGTTTCCGTGTACTTATTTGCTTGATGTAAACAACGATGGTTTTAAAGATATCATTGCCAG
>JAYTBK010000444.1:0-2798 GCA_043737035.1 Bacteroidota bacterium
TTGCAGCTAACAATACAAGAATTTTAGTGGACCCTAATCATGCGTGTTTAGATGATACTGTTAAGTTGATGGCGAATACGGTTAACAATACTTACCTGTGGAACACAGGCGGTTTATTGTCCTTTATAAATGTTTTAAACCCGGGCTTGTACTTTCTTACAGTTGCCGATGTTAATGGCTGCACAGCAAGGGATAGCATAAAAATAGATCCGTATTACAGAGTCCCTTTAACTTCGTACACTTTATCTATTTGCAGAACACAACAACTCCAATTGCTTGCTCCCGAAGGAAATTATAATTATCAATGGAAGCCCATATCTCAAATTAGTTCTGCCACAACATTTAACCCCTTTGTAAACCCCGGCAATAATACTTCTTATTCACTAACATTGTATAATGGGCCTTGTAAATCTGAAGCCGACTATTACATTATAGTTTATCCGCTTCCAACGCTAACTGTTACACCTAAAAAAGCCGAAATTTATTCAGGCGAATCTGTAGCGTTTGTTGCCTTATCAGATAGTATTTGTACTTGGTCACCTTCATACAATATTACCTGCGATTTTTGTAATCAACCTATTGCCAGCCCCGATGTTTTTACGATTTATTATGCTGTAGTGAGTAACAAATATGGTTGTAAGGCATGGGATTCGATAAAGATAGATGTGGTTCCAACGCTGTACATACCTAATTGTTTTACACCCAATGAAAATGGTTTGAATGATTTATTTAAACCCTGTTTTTCCGGCTACAACGAAATTCATTTAATGATTTTTGATCGTTGGGGCGAGATGATTTTTGAAACAAAGGAATTGGAAGGTGGCTGGAATGGAAAAAAACAAAAAGTGGATAGTGAGCTGGGAGTGTACATGTATAAACTACTTGCGACAGATTATCGGAACCGTACCATTGAAAAAGTTGGGCATGTTACATTACTAAGATAGAGTGTAATTATTTTTAGTATTTTGCATTTAATATGTCCAAAACAAAACGAAGCTTAACTTTATTCGATACCACGCTCCTTGTAGCAGGTTCTATGATAGGTTCAGGTATTTTTATTGTTAGCTCCGATATTGCGCGCTCCGTTGGCTCTGCCGGTTGGTTGTTGGTGGTTTGGATTTTGTCGGGTATAATTACATTATTTGCAGCGCTCAGTTACGGCGAACTCGCAGGAATGATGCCTCAGGCAGGCGGACAATTTGTTTACATTAAAAAAGCGTTTGGCGACTTAACAGCGTTCGTGTATGGTTGGACTGTTTTTTTAGTCATTCAAACAGGTGTTATTGCCGCGGTAGCCGTTGCCTTTGCAAAGTTTACAGGTGTATTCATTCCTTTTTTTGAAGAAGGCAATGTGATAATCGAGATTTTTAACTTAAAGATTACAAGCGCGCAATTACTGGCCATCACTGTTATTGCCTTACTCACATTTATTAATAGCAGAGGTATTGAGAACGGGAAAGCCATACAACGAGTTTTTACTTCCGCAAAACTGATCGCTTTATTTGCTTTGATAACAGTAGGTATTTATTATTGCACTCAAACAACAATAGCTTATAATAATTTTCAGCAGCCATGGGATGCGAAGCAATACATAGGTGGTGAATACGACCATCAAACTTTTTTGCCGCTCTCGGGAATGGCATTAGCAACTGCCTTAGGAGTAGCCATGATCGGTTCGTTATTTAGCAGCGATGCCTGGAACAATGTTACCTTTATTGCCGGCGAAGTAGAAAACCCTAAACGTAATGTTCCCTTGGGATTATTTTTCGGAGTTTCTATCGTGACGATTATATATGTTTTGGCTAATGTAGCATATCTCTGCCTGCTGCCCCTTCAAGGAGACAAAATGCATGATTCTGTTATTGCTGAAGGTATTATGTTTGCGCAAAAAGATAGGGTAGGAGCGGCTGCACTGTTTACGGTATTTGGTAACACTGCAAAATATTTAATGGCAGCATTAATAATGGTTTCAACGTTTGGTTGCAATAACGGGTTAATCCTCGCGGGCTCGCGCTTATTTCAATCAATGGCAAAAGACGGTTTGTTTTTTAAAAGCGCTGGAAAACTTAATAAATTCAAGGTGCCTTCCAATGCGTTACTCTTTCAGAGTATTTGGGCGTCTGCGTTATGTCTTAGTGGTTCATACGGCGATCTGTTAGATTATTGTACGTTCTCTTCCCTTATATTTTATGTAATTACGATTGTTGGTTTATTTATCCTGCGAAAAAAAATGCCCGATGCCGAGCGGCCGTACAAAGCTTTTGGCTATCCTGTGATTCCTGCCCTGTACATCATCATCACAACCTTAATTTGTGTTGATCTTTTAGTTTTTAAAACATTTAATTGTGGTATGGGCTTGCTTATTATTGCTTTGGGAATACCGGTATATTATCTTTTTAAAAAAAATAAAGATGCCGTTTAAACGCGTTAATACTTGGCTATTCAATTTTTTTCATTTTAATAAGCAAGAGCGAAATGGTGTTTTTACGTTAAGCGTCATCATTATTTTATTAATTGTTTTAAAATTTTTATTGCCTTACTTTATTGACCGAAATAATAAAGTTGAAATAATATCATTTAATACTCCGGCTTACGTAAACAGTAATAATCAAACAGATTCTTTTCCGGTTACGCCCGAAGTAAATGATAACAGCACGCCGGTTTCCCAAAAATTTGTTTTCAACCCTAACACGGCCACAGAAGCCGATTTAAGAAAGCTTGGCTTTTCAGCGAAGCTGAGTAAAACTGTTGTCAAATACCGTAGCAAAGGTGGCAAATTTTATAAACCAACTGATCTT
>JAYTBK010000445.1:0-7006 GCA_043737035.1 Bacteroidota bacterium
ACCGAAGGAAGAGCGTTGAAAAAGGATAGTTTGGGCTGGGAATATATAGAACTTAATATGACCTTGCCGATTAATTTCAGAGGTGATTCGGTTGGAGTGTTCATTAACAATAATGATTGTAAACCATCGCATTTTGATGATATAAAAATACGTTACAGTAAAATGATTAATTAGAACAGTGATTATACGCGTATCGCAAATGGTAATTTAATTGACAGCAAAAAAATGTTAACTGAATAAAAACTTTATTATTTTTAACACACTCTAAACATAAATTTCAACGGGGGTGAGGATATTACAACACAAAACCCCAACACAACAGTTGGGGTTTTTTATAGTGTTGCTTCATCGCAAACAAACGTCAATTTCACATGAGTTACAAAACAACAGATTGCTTCGTTTATACTTAAGTAGAAATGTTGACATAGTAGCGTTCCGGAAAGAATCACGGAACAAACTATCTACTGCGAAGCCTGGCGAGCAACTTAGGGCAATGTTTTGTTTTCATCTATACATTTAATTTAACCCTTCCAGAGTTTTTAACTCTGGAAGGGTTAGTCCTATCCGTACAATTTTCAAACAAATCCGAGTTTTGAACTAGAGAAGTTTGCTAACACTCCTTTGTAAACACAGCCGCCGCAGCTGTTGCGTGTAGCATGTGTTACGTTTTTAAAAGTATTAAACTGTTCGTTGATTCTTAAATATCCTAGGTACGCAAAAATTAAGGCTTCTTTAAATTCAACGATTTCTTTGTCGGGAATTGTAATGCTTCCGTTAAAGTGGGTTTGCAAACGGGTTGTTAAATGCGTGTTGAAAGCGCCACCACCGGTTATTAAAACCGATTTTAAGTTATTGGAATTTAAAATTTTGGATATTTCCAAAGCAATATATTCTACGCAAGTAGCTAAAGCATGCTCCGCACGTAATTTATATTTTAAAATTATGGGTAAAAAAAACTCGATAAAATATTCTCTTCCCAACGATTTTTTTTCGGCATTTAAACACAAAAGTTCCCTTAACATTTGGTGGTGAATTGTTCCGGTAGCGGCAATTTTACCGCCCATATCGAAATTTTTGCCAAGCTCTTCGCTTAAATAATTTAACGCCATGTTTGCGATGCATATATCAAAAGCCGTGGTTACCTTATTTTTTGTAAACGAAATATTTGCAATGCCACCAATATTTAAACATGAACCGTATTGGCCGAAAAGATCTCTGTCACCAACCGGAACAAGTGGTGCGCCTTGTCCGTTCAACGCAACATCAACACTTCTAAAATCACAAATGGTATCAATACCGGTGAGCGCGGCAATGGTTGCTCCACAGCCAATCTGCGTGGTAAAATTTAAATCGGGCCGGTGAAAAACGGTATGTCCATGGCTCGCCACATATTTTGCATTGAGTGCAATATCTTTTAAAAACGTATTTATTTCTTGCGCAATAAATTTTCCGTATAAAGCGTGGAGCTCAAAAAATTCGATTGCACCCGCGTTAAAGGCTTCGCTCAGTTTGCTTTTCCAGTGTTGGTTGTATGGAATGGTAACTGCTTTTGTAATTGTAAAATGTAAATTTCCATCGTCTGTAAAAAAATCGCACAAAGCCAGATCGATTCCGTCGAGCGACGTTCCGCTCATTACGCCTAATATGCTTAACTTTTCAGTGTCCATCTGTATAAAAATAATTACAAAATTTGGTAAATACCGGCAAGCACTTTAAAAACTCTTAACAAAAAACTCTTAACAAAAAAACAATTTGCGGTCATACATTCAAAATATCTTATATTTTTGTAAGGCGAATAAAACAACCTCTAAACCTTACTAAAAATGCAATTTCAATTAACTGAAGAGCAATTAATGATACAAAAAGCGGCACGCGAATTTGCACAAGCCGAATGTAAACCCGGAGTAATCGAACGCGATGAGCATCAGAAATTCCCGACAGAACAAATTAAAATGATGGGCGAACTTGGATTTTTAGGAATGATGGTTGACCCAAAATACGGCGGCGGTGGAATGGACGCGATTTCCTACGTATTAGCAATGGAGGAAATTTCTAAAATAGACGCATCGTGCAGTGTAGTAATGAGTGTGAATAATTCTTTGGTATGTTGGGGATTGGAAAATTTTGGATCAGAAGAACAAAAACAAAAATACCTTGTGCCATTAGCAAAAGGCGAAGTGATAGGCGCTTTTTGCTTATCGGAACCGGAAGCGGGTAGCGACGCAACATCGCAAAGGACAACCGCTATTGATAAAGGGGACCATTACCTCGTTAACGGGACAAAAAATTGGATCACAAACGGAAGTTCGGCAAGCACCTATTTGGTTATGGCACAAACAAATGCTGAGCTTGGACATAAAGGAATAAATTGTTTGATCCTTGAAAAAGGAATGCCCGGTTTTGAAGTGGGTCCGAAAGAAAATAAATTAGGTATTAGAGGAAGCGATACACACTCGTTAATGTTTACGGATGTTAAAGTTCCAAAGGCAAACAGAATAGGTGAAGAAGGTTTTGGATTTAAGTTTGCCATGAAAACCCTTGGTGGTGGGCGTATTGGCATTGCCTCGCAAGCGTTAGGCATTGCAAGTGGCGCGTATGAACTAGCCCTTGCATATAGCAAAGAGCGCAAAGCTTTTGGCAAATTAATTTCTCAACATCAGGCAATTCAATTTAAATTGGCTGATATGGCAACACGCATTGAAGCTGCGCGTTTACTCATATACAAAGCCGCGTGGTTAAAAAATCAGGGCTTACCATGTGAAAAAGAAGGCGCTCAGGCAAAAGTTTTTGCATCGGAAACCGCTATGTGGGTTACAACGGAAGCGGTGCAAATACATGGTGGTTATGGTTATGTAAAAGAATACCATGTAGAACGTTTAATGCGCGATGCAAAGATCACTCAGATTTACGAAGGTACAAGCGAAGTGCAACGTATTGTTATATCAAGGGCTGTGTTGACAGAGTAAGATTATAAAGAATTTGATATTTTTCGAAAAAGTTATCCGGTAGGGTAACTTTTTTATTTTTAAGGAAATATCAAGTTCTAGCTTAGAATTTGAATTACCCGTTTCTGTGTTCCCAATTCCATTCGTAGTTTAAGCGAATTTTATTTTTGTTGTCCTCCATACGATTGGACAATCGCATTTAAAAATGTTTCCGGTTCCTGAGCACCTGAAATAGCGTATTTTCTATCAATGACAAAAAAAGGCACGCCTCGCACGCCAACTTGTTGCGCTTCATTTATATCGTGTTCCACTTCCGCGGTATAATGTTCACCATTTAAAACCATTTCAATTTCTTTCTTCTCCAATCCGGCATCCATACCAATTTGTAGGAGTGTTGCGTGGTCGGCGGTATTTTTTCCTTCGATAAAATATGCCGCAAACAATTTTTCTTCAAGCTCATTTTGTTTGTTGTGTTTCTTTGCAAGATGTGATAAGCGGTGGGCATCGAAAGAATTAGCTACAACCGCTTTTTCAAAATGAAAATCAAGTCCAACTTCTTTCGCTAAATTGGTTACATGGTTAATGGTTTCGTTTGCCTGAACTTTGCTCCATCCTTTTTTTTCTGCTAAATGATCAATGGTACTCATATTCGGATCGCTTATGGTTGAAGGATCGAGCTGAAAACTTTTCCAAATCACTTGAACCGAGTCTTTATTTGGAAATTGCTCCAACGCTTTTTCAAATTTTCGCTTGCCGATATAGCAAAATGGACACATCACATCACTCCAGATTTCTATTTTCATAATGTTATATTAGCTCACTTGTTGGAGACAATCTTATTTTAATTTTACAAAAAAAGCTACCTGATGTAGATAGCTTTTTTAGTTATTTGTTTTCAAGTTCAGCTGGCTTCATTTTTTCTAGTTCAGCCAGTACCATTTTACGTTTCTCACTAAAATCAGAAATTTTTTGTTTTTCAGCGTTAATTTTATCTTCTATTTCTTTCATAAAAGGGTTTACGCCTTTGCTACTGCTTTTAAAAAACCCAAGGTTGTTATCATAAGTTTTAATACGGCTATTAATTTCATCTATTTGTTTTTTTAAATAATCTGCCTCTTTCTTTAACGCTAACTCAGGATTTTCACCATTTGAAAAACGCTCGAGTTTTGTTTTGAATTGCATTTTAAATTTATCCGCGCTGCTCACGTTCATTTTATCATACAGCTCATCAAGCCTGTTGTAAAACGCTTCGTTAACGCGTTTTTTATCTTTCATAGGTACTAAACCTGCCGCGTTAAAATTGGCCGCAAATTGTTTTAGAGCGGTGTGATTTGCTGCTAAATCATCCGACAAATTATATTCCGAAATCTTTTTTATCAATTCTTCTTTGGCTAATAAATTGGCATCGTAGCTTTCGTCGATTTTTGCAAAATGCGCTTTCTTCGCATCAAAAAAACAATTGCAAGCTGTTCTAAATTGGTTGTATAGTTTATTTTCATCGGCACCGGCGTGCGCTACTTTTTTCCAGCTATCCTGTAATTTAATTAATGCCAAGCCGGTTTTTTGCCATTCTGTACTTTCTTTTAGCGCGTTAGCTTTTGCAATTAGTTCCTGCTTAAGTCCTTTAGTAACACTATTTTTTTCGTGCACTTCATTAAAAAACACTTTCTTTTTATTAAAAAAACTGTCGCATAATTCTCTAAATTCTGCCCAAACTTTATCATTGTCTTTTGCATTTGCTCTTCCAATTCCTTTCCATTGAGTTTGCAGGGCAACAACATCATTGGTTAAATTATTCCATTTTTGTCCCGTTGCGGTTTCGGCGTTTACTAAAATTTCTTTTACTTTTTCTATAATTGTTTTCTTCTCCGTAAGGTTTGTTACTTTTTCTACTTCCGCGGAAGCGTAATGCGCTTTTAATTTGGAATATGCTTCTTCAAGTGCAGCCCTGAAACTTCCCTTTAACTCATCCCATTTATCGTTAGGAACTGGACCAATATCTTCCCAATCGTTGCGATAAATTTTTATGAGTCGTTCAGCTTCTTTAATATTTTCCTGGTTTTTTATACCACGAATTTTTTCAAGCAGTTCTGTTTTTAATTCGTAATTCCTTTTTAAATCATGTTCCTGTAACTGTTTCGATAAACTTAATTTGTAATTAAATTCTTCAATTGCTTTGCTATATTCCGCTTGTATTTCCTTGTATTTATGTGGCGATACGGAACCGGTTGCTTTCCACAATGCCTGTAGTTCTACAAGTTTTTTAATGGCAACTCCAATGTTATCGCTCACCTGACTAAGGTCGTTTATTTTAGCAACAATTTCTTTTCGTACCGCAAGGTTTTTATTCTGATCAGCGGCAAGTTTAATATCTTCTTCCTTTTTCTTTTTATCGAGGTTCTCAAAAAGGTCGGCAATTATTAAGTCTTCGGGTTGTTTTTTGTATTCAAACTCATTTGCTTTCCCGCCTTCATCAAAAAATAATTGTTTTGCTTTTTCAAATTCAGCTGTCCACAATTTTTCATACTCTTTTTGCAGAGTTCGCGTTTGGTGAGCAACGGCACTTGCTTCGGGTTGTTGAAGCATTTCTTCCAGTTTTGTAATAATAGTAGTCTTCATTTTTTTGCGGGCAACTTTAGTAAAATATCTTAACGTGTTTTATAAATTTTCTTTTTAAGAGGAAGATATTGCTTTTCTTTTTTAGTTAAATTCAGTCTTTCAAAAATAACGTAAAAATTTAGTTTACAAAACAATCCCTCACTTTTTTTGGTGATAAAATATTTATTTTTTATAGTATGCACGTAATGGATCCGGAAGCATTGGATTTAATTGAGTTTCCAAAAATAAAAAAACACATTGCCGATTTATGTTACAGCGCTGCGGCGCGAAATAAAGCGCTTTCAATTTCGGTAAGTTCCGCTTATGAACAAACGGTAACCGATTTAAAAACGCTTTACGAATTAAAGACAATTATTGGCGGCGATTCTTTTTTTCCGGACGTTTATTTTGAAGATTTTAGTAAGGAAGTTCTACGCCTTCAAGTAGAAGGAAGCATGTTAACAGAAGCTGATTTTTTAGTGATCAGGTTATCAACCGAAACGGCAAACACCTTAATACGATTTTTAAAAGAAAAAAAACTTGCCTTTCCATTACTGTTTTTTACCGTTGAACATTTAAATGATAATAAGATAATTGTAGACGAAGTTGAGAGTGTGTTGGATTTTGATGGCGCGGTAAAAAATACCGCTTCGCGCGAATTGCAGAAAATAAGAAAAGACCTCATCGATAAAAAAAGAGAAAGCGATTCGAAATTTAACCGGTATGTCAGTGAGTTACGAAAGCAAGGTTTTTTGCGAGATAATGAAGAAGGTTTTTTTAATGGAAGACGTACGCTAGCCGTGCCGGTTGAACACAAGTCGGAAATAAGTGGTTTTGTGCACAGTAAAAGTGAATCAGGAAAAACAATCTTTATTGAGCCTGGTGCAACCATCGCCATTAATAACGATATAGCCGAACTTGAAATTGATGAACGAAGGGAAATAAACCGTATTCTCCGTACACTCACCGATACATTAAGGCCATATGCAGAAGAGTTAAAATTATTTTACATACTGTTGGTTAATATCGATTTTTTAAAAGCTAAAGCAATTTTCGCGCATCAAATAAATGCTACACTTCCCATTATATCAAGCATTCCCCAATTAATTTTAAATAAGGCTTATCATCCCATTTTATTTATTAAAAATAAAATGCAGAAAAAAACCACAGTACCTTTAAACATTAGCCTAACTAATGACAAGCGAATAATGGTTATTTCGGGGCCAAACGCAGGTGGGAAATCCATTACTTTAAAAACTGTTGGTCTTTTGCAAACCATGTTACAAAGTGGACTACTTGTGAGCGTTGCAGAAAACAGTGTGATGAGCTTTTTCAAATTTATACTGGTAGATATTGGTGATACTCAAAGTATTGAACAGGAGTTGAGTACATACAGCGCGAGGCTCAAAAACATGAAACATACTCTTGAAAATGCAGGAAGCGAAACGTTAGTATTGATGGAC
>JAYTBK010000446.1:0-2793 GCA_043737035.1 Bacteroidota bacterium
TTTGAACTGCCAAGACAAATCGCTGATGAAGGAGAAACCACTAACGTAGGCGTTGCACATGATGAAAAAGACTGTACGCAAATTCCTGCTAAACTGCCACTTCCCCCACCCGGCCCACTAATAGTGAATGATGTGTATGACGAGGTGGATGCCAATGTAATGTTCGCTCCATGATCGTCAGGTCCTAAATGTGTAAATGTATTGCCAGTTTGTGTAAAAGGACATCCACCCGGACACTGAGTTGCAGTTAAAACACCCGCACCTGTGCTAAACGTAAAAGCTTCGCCAGGACTTGTGGCTGTAAAAACAAAATTTACATTGTTTACCGGCGAGGAAAATGTGTATACTTGAGTAAAAGGGCCACCGGAGCCTATCCACATCGGCCCTGCGCTAAGCCCACACGAAGTATAGTTACCTCCAAAATTTGTAACGCTGCCTGTATTACTTAGAGATATGGTAATACCATTAATTGTTGTGGGGAATGCTCCTGTCGGCGTGCAGGCGCACTGAGAAAATCCGTTTAATGAAAAAAGCGCCGATATTATAAAAAGAAAACTATAAAGTGTTTTTTCTAAATTCTTCATGTCGATATATATTGAGCTAACATTCAAAGCTAACATAAAATGCACGCAAATAAATAACCTTTAATAACTCAAAAGCAACCATTACTCATTAACGATTTTAAAATACATTTTAACACAAATTTACTGAAATACACTTTCCAATTTATTAAATTTGTAGAAAGACTTGGCATTTTGCAGAAAAAACAAAATACATTACTGGAAAAAATTGACGGGTTTATTCGTAAATTTTACAAAAACCAATTAGTTAAGGGGTCGCTTTATTCCACGGGGTTGTTAGTGGGGGCGTTTTTGTTTATGGTAGTTGCCGAATATTTTTCGGGCTTCGGAACTACAGTGCGAACGTTTTTATTTTACACCTTTATTTTACTAAGCCTTTTCGTCATTAGTAAATATATTTTAATTCCTGTTTTAAAATTAAACAAACTCGGCAGCATTATCAGTTACGAAGAGGCAGCTACAATCATTGGTTCTCATTTTAAAGATATCAATGATAAACTTTTAAATACGCTTCAACTGCAAAAATTTTCCGGTAATCATTTATCCAATGATCTTTTGCTTGCAAGTATTGATCAGAAAATTGCGCAGTTAAAGCCCGTTCCGTTCACCTCGGCTGTAAATCTTAATGAAAACAAACAGTATTTAAAGTATGCAGTTCCACCGTTATTTTTAATGTTATTAGTATTTATTATTCGGCCGGCAATCATCAAAAATGGTACGCAACATTTAATATATCATCAAACTTATTTTGAAACGCCCGCGCCATTTAATTTTGTTGTTCTCAACGCAAACTTAAACGCCATACAACAACAGGATTATACCATAAAACTAAAAATGAAAGGGGAAGAAATTCCGAACGAAGTTTTTATTTCGCTTAATGGTGTCGATCATAAAATGGAAAAGATTGATAATGTAAACTTTATTTATACACTAAAAAATATTCAATACAAACAAAACTTTAATTTTAATGCTGCCGGCTTCAGTTCAAGGCCATACGAAATAAAGGTTTTGCCTAAACCAATGTTGCTTAAATTCGATGTGCGTGTAGTATATCCTTCGTATCTCAATAAAAAAAATGAAACACTCTCAAATGTTGGAGATATGCAGTTGCCTCTGGGCACTAAAATGCAATGGATATTTCATACCAAAAATACCGACAACATTTTCATTGGTTTTAACGATACGGCTTTAACTCTTAATAAAAACGCTGAGGAAGATTTTTCTTTTTCCAAGCGTGTGATGCATTCTACTTCATATTCTATAAAAACGCTCAATCATTTTTTGCCGCAAAATCCCGATTCGGTGAACTATACACTTAACATCATTTCTGATCAGATGCCGGCAATTACGGTGGATGAAAAAGCAGATAGCTTAAATGTAAAAAATATTTATTTCTCAGGTTCCGTGCAGGATGATTATGGGTTTAATAAACTTGCATTTAGGTATACGCTTTACTCTAAAGATAGTTTGGGAAACACACAAACGAAAACGGGCGAAAACATTTTAAACTTAAAAAGGCAACAAACAACACAACCGTATTTTTATTTTTTAGACGCATCGAAATTTAATTTACTTCCGGGCGATAAAATTGAGTATTATTTTGAAGTGTGGGATAATGACGGAGTAAATGGATCGAAATCGGCTAAAACAAAAACCATGTTATTTAGAGCACCCACATTAGATGAATTAAATATTGCCACCGATAAAAACAATTCGGAGATAAAAAAAGACATGGATGACGGTATTAAAAAAGCAAAAGAGCTCCAAAAAGATATTAATGAACTTAGCAAAAAACTGAATGATAAAAAACAAATGGGCTATGATGAAAAGAAAAAGCTCGAGGAGATCTTAAAAAAACAAAATGAACTAAAAAATAAAATAGAACAAACCAAACAAGAAAATCAGTTAAATAATAAGCAACAACAAGAATTTACGCCACCCGACGAATCGTTACTTGAAAAACAAAAACAGCTGGAACAGTTATTTGAGAATATAATGACTCCTGAGATGAAAAAACTATTTGATGAACTGAATAAAATGCTTGATAAACTTGATAAAAATAAAGTACAGGAAAAATTGGATGAACTTAAATTATCTAATAAAGATATGGAAAAGGAACTCGACCGTACGTTAGAAGCCTTTAAGCAAATGGAGGTTGAACAAAAATTGCAACAGGCAATTGATAAGCTTGGTAATCTTAAAAATAAAGAAG
>JAYTBK010000447.1:0-2791 GCA_043737035.1 Bacteroidota bacterium
CCCAAAACATGAACATCATTCTCAACAGCTTGCTTGGCGGCTTCCGCCGGCGTTTGAAACAATGGGCCAATATCAACGTCAAATCCCATATCGGCAAAACCCGTAGAAATTACTTTTGCGCCTCTGTCGTGTCCATCCTGCCCCATCTTGGCAATCATTATCCTTGGCCTTCGCCCATCCATTTCTGCGAAAGTGTCGGCTAATTGCTTGGCTTCCATAAAATATTTATCCATGCTTATCTCTTTACTGTAAACGCCCGAAATGCTTCGTATATTGGCCTTATACCTTCCAAAAACTTTTTCAAGGGCGTAAGATATCTCTCCTAAACTGCAACGTACACGGGCAGCATTAACTGCGAGTTGCAGCAAGTTGCCGTTACCTGTGGAAGCACATTCAGTAAGCGCGTTCAATGCCTCTTCCACCTCTTTTTTATCACGTTCGCTTTTTAATGTTGCAAGGCGTGTTAACTGTTGTGTTCTTACTTTCGCATTGTCAACGTCTAAAATGTCAATGTGTGTTTTTTCTGTAGTTTGATATCGATTTACCCCAACTATAATATCTTTTCCTCCATCAATACGAGCTTGTTTTCGGGCAGCTGCTTCTTCAATGCGCATTTTCGGAATACCTGTTTCAATAGCTTTAGCCATGCCACCGAGTTTTTCCACTTCTTCAATAAGCGCCCATGCCTTATGCGTCAATTCATGCGTTAATGTTTCTACATAATAAGAGCCGGCCCATGGATCGACCACCTTACAGATATTTGTTTCGTTTTGTAAAAATAACTGCGTATTGCGTGCGATGCGCGCGCTAAAATCGGTTGGTAAAGCAATGGCTTCATCAAGTGCGTTGGTATGTAAACTTTGCGTATGGCCCATTACCGCAGCCAAAGCTTCAATGCACGTGCGTGTGATATTATTGTAAGGATCTTGTTCGGTTAAACTCCAGCCACTGGTTTGGCAGTGTGTGCGAAGAGCCATCGATTTATCGGATTTAGGATTGAATTGTTTTACGATTTTTGCCCATAACATCCGCGCTGCGCGCATTTTTGCAATTTCCATAAAATGATTCATGCCTACTGCCCAAAAAAAAGATAGGCGCGGAGCAAAGGCATCAATATCCAAACCGGCTTTAATGCCTGTCCGTATGTATTCCATTCCGTCGGCTAACGTGTAAGCAAGCTCAATATCAGCTGTGGCGCCAGCTTCCTGCATGTGATATCCGCTAATAGAAATCGAATTAAATTTGGGCATTTTTTGAGAGGTAAATTCAAAAATGTCTGCAATAATTTTCATCGAACTTTCGGGCGGATAGATGTACGTGTTACGCACCATAAATTCTTTTAAAATATCATTTTGTATGGTGCCCGTTAATTTATCTAAGCTTACACCTTGTTCTTCCGCAGCAATAATGAAGAACGCGAGTATAGGTAAAACGGCTCCGTTCATTGTCATGCTCACGCTCATTTCGTCGAGTGGGATGTGATCGAACAAAACTTTCATATCGAGGATAGAATCTATTGCAACTCCGGCCTTTCCAACATCTCCAACTACGCGTTCATGATCGCTGTCGTATCCACGGTGTGTAGCCAAATCAAAGGCAACAGATAAACCTTTCTGGCCGGCTTCTAAATTTCTCCGGTAAAAGGCATTGCTTTCTTCTGCGGTACTAAAGCCCGCGTATTGCCTAACTGTCCATGGGTTTTGCGTATACATGCTAGAGTATGGTCCTCGTAAAAAAGGAGGTTTACCAGCTCCAAAATTTAAGTGTTCAAAATCTTTTATATCTGCATTGGTATAAAAAGAATGTAGTTTAATTTGCTCTGCAGTTATAAATTCAGAACTTTCAATTTGTTCTTGAGGACTTTGTGTGGACTCAAATTTAATATTCGAAAAATCTTTTCTCATCATACTCTATTGGTTAAATATAGCGGTATTATTTTAATCCACATAATCAAATTAATACCGTAAATCACGAATCAGATTTGGATATATCGGTATTATTTATATCTTTGTATTATGATTGATCGGATGTATACTACAGAAATAAGCAAGTTAATGAAGCAATTCCCGGTTGTTGCTATTTTAGGTCCACGTCAGTGTGGAAAGACAACCCTTGCAAATTATTATAAAAAATACAATAAAAAAAACACTTTTTATTTCGATCTTGAAAGCCCTTCTGACGCTCAAAAATTTTATGATCCGCAATTGTTTTTAACGGAGCTCGAAAATGATTGTGTTATTATTGACGAAGTACAGCGCATGCCTGAATTATTCTCCTTACTTCGCCACCTTGTTGATAAGAAAAAAAAGCCTGGGCGTTTTATGCTACTGGGCTCGGCGGCACTCGATATGATAAAAAATGTTTCGGAAACATTGGCTGGTCGTATTGCTTATATTGATACGCATCCATTTAATTTAACGGAGCTTAAAATAAAACCTCTTACCATTCAAAAACATTGGTTTAGGGGAGGTTTCCCGGATTCGTATTTGGCGAAAAACGACTCTTTACAACAGAAGTGGATGGATAACTTTATCAGGACTTTTATAGAAAGAGATCTTAACCAGCTTTTTGGAATTACTTTTTCTACAAATTTAATGTTGCGCTTTTGGAGAATGGTTGCCCATTACCATGGCGGGATATGGAACGCAAACAATTTTTCAAAAGGGTTGGATGTTAGTCCGGATACCGTAAACAGATACCTCGATTATTTATGCGGCGCTTTTATGGTGAGAAAATTGCCATCTTTTCATTTTAATAGTAGAAAGCGGTTGATTAAAGCGCCTAAGGTTTA
>JAYTBK010000448.1:0-2779 GCA_043737035.1 Bacteroidota bacterium
ATTGCGAGTTTCTGCGAATTCGCGCTCCACGGCGGAAACCACTAGCTGCTGTTGCAGTAGACACACCTCTTAATGGACCGATTTCTGTAACATTCGTGAATATAGCGGACGTTATAGGAGTAGCAGCAGTGCCACCGGCGTCGTTATCTGACTCAAAACCTTCTGATGTAGAAACAAGCGGATTATCAGATATTTGTGGATCACGTACGCCTAACGCGTATTGTACATTTCCATGGTAACCGTTATCTGTATCAAAATCGTCATCTAAACCTCTGTAAGCAACTAAATGTTTACAATTTACAGATCCACCAAACCACTCAAAAGAATCATCATTTGAAAATGAAACCTGAACATAATCAATTGAAGTACCGCTTCCCACTGCGCAAAGTGTTAAACCATTAATTTCCTTATTTGGCTGGTATACATAGCCAGGATATTCAATACGTACATATTTTAAAGTTCCAGAATTATCTGCATCCAAAGATCCTCCATATAGCGTGTTTGCTGACACCGGAAAACCTTCTACATAATTTGTTCCTGCCGCGTTTGTTAAAGTACCTGTACCTGCCGCGCTGTTGTTTGTTGCTAAACCGCATAAAATAAGGCCGCCCCAATCACCTGCCAATCTGCCGCCAACCGACTGATCAGAAGTAAATACAATTGGAGACGTAGCAGTACCAACCGCCATTATTTTTGCGCCAGTAGTGATAACAACGCAAGCTCCTGAAACCGATTTATCACCCAATATTACCGTACCCGGTGCAATTGTTAAAGTTGTGGTATTACCTGTTACAAAGCATTGTGTTGATAATAAAACGACACCCGACCAAGTAGTAGATGCTGTAACATTAGCATTAACTGTCATTGTTGGCGCTCCATAAACTTTATTTTGGGGATCCCATTCTGCCCAAGTGCCTGTCCACATGTTTGTTGGCGCTGGTGCAAACGCACCGCGGAAAGTTGTTGGTGCAAAAAAGCCTGTTTGGGCTACAGTTACTCCAAGTGTTAGCATTGAAAATGCTGTAAGTAGTTGTTTTTTCATTGGTTTGGATTTTTTTACAAAATTATAGGACGTGTATTTCTTTTGGATTAATTTAAACTTACGGTTTACTAAAGTTTATGTTAATGAATTGTTAACGCCCTTAAAATTTATAGCTTACAACAAACGAGTATGTGCTGCCAAAATTTCGTTTAAAATTCACGTAATCGATATCCTTGTTATAAGCGTTTTTTGCCCTATCGTTGCCTTTGTAGTAAACAATATAATCTTTATGTAAAAGATCTTTTACGTTTATTCTTAATTCTAACCTGTTTTTAAACAATGTTTTTGTGACTTGTAAATCAATAACTGTTCGTGCGTTTTCCCAACGGTTTGGAACTTGGTCGTTACCTACAATGTAAATTTTTTCTCCAACTCGGTTAACCATTCCTGTTAAGCTAAAGCCGTTTTTAAGATCAATGTAGGAAATGCCCGCGTTAATAATGTACGGCGCTTGCCCTTGCATGGTGCGCGTATTAGGTACTTTGCTATTAAGGCCGGTTACATCAACTTCCGATTTGATGAGCGACAAATTTGAAAAAACGTTTAAATTATTTAAAAATTTAATCGAATCTTTTTTAAGAATTGCCCCAACATTTATCCTGTACTCTAATTCTCCACCGTATACCGTAGCGAAATTCGCGTTTCTGTAATAAATTTGATTTTCGCTTCCGCCGAGCATGTACCGCTCAATTGGTGTGTTAAAATATTTATAGAAGCCCGACATGGTAAATAATTGCCCGCGTCCCGGATATATTTCAAAGCGGGTATCAAAATTTTGGATATAGCATCGGGTTAATTCGGCATTGCCGGCTATTGACAAGCGGGTTTCGGGGTCGAACCAATTTGTTACTGCGAGCTCTCTAAATTCGGCACGATTAAGTGTTTTGTAATAAGCTAAACGTATGGCGAGTTCATTATTAATATTATACGTAAGGTTCAATGATGGCAATAAATCATTAATGGTACTTTTTACGAGTATCGAGTCAATTTTTTTATATTGCACATGCACTTCTTGGGTATAACTTTCGTAGCGAGCGCCGCCGGTAAGACGTACTTTGTCTTTTAATTTAAATTCGGCCATGCCATACCACGCCAGCAAACGCGATGACGCAGAGTAGTTATCATCGTCATGCGTTATTTCCGTTGCTTTAAAACCACCTGTTCCTAAAGGTGTAACACTCATGTTTTGAGCGGAAAATATTTCGCTTTCCGGAAGGTACAGTAAGCTGTCATCCTTAACGACACCAGGACCCGAATATTGATTAAGCCCAAACTGCCTGATATTAAATTCCCGGTTTCTATCCTGGAAAAGGCCACCGGCTTTTATATCAATCTTAAAATTTTCGTGTAGGGTAAAAAGGCGGGAAACATCGAGTTTTGCATTACGTATTTGTTCGTTAAGTTTTGAATAAACCCTGTAGCCGGCGTAGTTGGGCCCGGTGCCTTGCCCGTTTGCTATATCTGCCCTGTACACTGTATCTTTAGAATAAGGATTAGCGGGATCCTGAATTTTATCAAATTTTGTGTAAGAAGTAAATCTTAAATTCGGAACGGTACGTTGTACATCGCTAATTCCGGCATTCCAACCGATTCGTATTTTAGGTATTGGCATTAAATGATCGCCGTTTAATTGCGACGATACAATTTGGTTAGCCGTAAAAAACCTTGAGTTTGTTCGGTTTAATATTCCCGGCGCATCAATAGGGGATGTAGCGTTAGCATTTATAAATTTGTTAT
>JAYTBK010000449.1:0-15151 GCA_043737035.1 Bacteroidota bacterium
AAGGCCTTGAAGAACCCGATGTAGTTAAACAACCGGAACCAATTAGAAATACTGAATCTTTGGTACAAACTAAAAAGCAAACGGAATCAATTGTCAGTAAAGAACCAGAAAAAAGTGGTCGTAAACATAAAACTTTACTTGCTTTTTCTCCCGGGAGTTATGCGCCGTTCGGTATAATGTTCGGAATGATTTCGCAACATGGTGTAAATTTAGTTGCAAGTATGAGGTTAAGCAATAATCAATTCATCGACCTTGAAGGCGCGGTAATTGAAAATGGGGCTATTGATGATACCAAATACTCGTGGCATTACACTAATTATGGTTATTACTCTTATGCTTCGTTCAGCTTAGGAGCAACATTTAAGGTGTTTGGAGATTTAAATGGGCTTAGCGGGCATGTTTTACCTATGATTGGCGTTTCAAGATATCGGTATATGTACGAATATCAAAGGGGAAGTAGTAGTTCCTCAAAAGTAAATCTTTTGGACAAAGACCAGAGTGGTTACAATTTTAATATTTCACCCTCATTTTTAATAAACTATAAATTTATCAATGCGCATTTAGGTTTTGAAATCGGTGTACCTCAGGTCAGTCAATCAAATTTTGTATTTGGGGCTGGGTTTGCATTTTAAGTTTCGGATTGTGAATATTGAAGTAAGTAGTAAATTAAACTTCTTAAATTTGAATTTTTCCGCATTCGAAGTGAGAGGCCTTCATTGTAGTTACTTCTTATCGCACTAATTTTTTGTTTCTCGAATACACTCGAACTGCCAAAGGCACTAACTTCAAACGAATACTAAACAAGTTCGGTATGAGTCAATTATTTTGCCCTCTCTTCCCATATTGCTGCTAAATGCACGATGGTTTGTGCTGCTTTTTCCATATCCTGCAAACTTACCCATTCCAGCTTACTATGGAAAGCGTGTTCACCGGCATAAATATTCGGACAAGGTAATCCCATAAACGATAAGCGCGAGCCATCTGTTCCGCCGCGAATGCTTGATAATACAGGTCTTACCCCCGTACGCTCAATTGCTTCGAGTGCATTTTCTACCACAAAATAACAGTTATCCAACACGTTTTTCATGTTGCGGTATTGCTCAGTAACTTTAAAAGAGTAACTCGATTTTTTATAGTTTACTAAAACAGATTTTGTAATTTCTTCCAGTTCATACTCTAACGTTTCGAGCATTCCCGTTTCAAACGCGCGAATAATAAATTTTATTTCTACTTGTTCCAACCCGCCGTTAATGGAAACCGGATGAATAAACGGTTGCTTCTTTTCGGTTGTTTCAGGGGTTTTATCTTTTGGAATGCGGCTAATTATTTCTGCGGCAATTTTAATGGAATGCTCCATTTTATGTTTTGCAAATCCGGGATGTGTTGAAATTCCGTTTATAACTATTAAAACACCGTCGGCGCTGAAAGTTTCATTTTCTATATGCCCAAGCGATTCGCCGTCCATAGTATAGCCATATTGCGCACCGAGTTTTTTAATGTTTACTTTATCGGCACCGCGTCCTATTTCCTCATCAGGCGTAAACAAAATACGAATGTCGCCATGCTTTACTTCAGGATGTTGCATTAAATAATTAGCCGCATCCATAATTTCAGCAACACCCGCCTTATTATCGGCGCCCAACAATGTTGTGCCATCGGTTGTAATAATATCATTACCAATTTGTGCGGCGAGATCCGGATGTTCCGAAAACTTAACTATCTGAGAGGTATCTTTCGGAAGTATAATGTCGCTCCCATCATAGCTTTCATGAATAACAGGGTTTACATTTTCACCGCTGCAATCGGGCGAAGTATCCATGTGCGAACAAAAACAAATTACAGGAACTTGCTTTGAAGTATTTGATGGAATGGTTGCGTAAATGTATCCATGCTCATCCATTTCGGCATCTTCAACGCCAATTGCCAGTAATTCTTCAACTAATAATTTCCCTAAATTCTTTTGTTTTTCTGTGCTCGGGCAGGTAGCTGAATTAGGATCTGATTGGGTATCAATTTTTGCATAACGAATGAAGCGTTCGGTAACAGTGTGTTTGTATTGTGTAAAGTCCATGTGTTTTTGTTTTTTAACCACAGAGAACGCAAAGTATTTGCAAAGTTCGCAGAGGTTTTGATTAAGCAATCTCAAATCTTAAGCCTTTAATCTTACATCTGCCCTAAAGATTCTCAATAAAATAATTTGTAATTTTTTCCATTAAATGTGCGCGGTCTTTCCCAAGCACATTATGTTCGTGACCCGGATACACGTAATAATCGAGTTGAATTCCTTTGTCAACCGCTTTCTTCTGGTACAAAATGCTGTGTTGCCAAACTACTACAGGATCCTGCGCACCGTGGATCATTAATAATTTTCCTTTTAATTTATCAGTGTAATTCAATAAATTATTTTTGTCGTAACCATCTTTGTTATCCTGCGGCGAATCCATATATCGTTCGGTGTACATAATTTCATAATACGTCCAATCTATTACTGGTCCGCCGGCTGCTCCAACTTTAAAAGTACCGGGTGAGCGCGTCATTAAAGTAGTCGTCATAAATCCGCCAAAGCTCCAACCGTGTACACCAATACGTGCAGCATCAACATACGTTAACGATTTTAAATAATCAACGCCTTTTAATTGGTCCTCCATTTCTTTGATGCCTAACTGTCTGTGGGTTGCCTGTTCAAATGCTTTTCCTCTGTACGAAGTTCCCCGCCCATCTAAAGTAAAAACAATAAAACCTTTTTGTGCCATGTATTGATACCAAAGCTCTCCGCCTGCCATCCACGTGTTAGTAACCATTTGTGAATGCGGGCCGTTATATAAATAAACCAGTACCGGGTATTTTTTAGTAGAATCAAAATCGACCGGTTTAAATAAGCGACAATACAAATCTGTTCCTTCGTTGTTTTTTATGGTGAACAAATTCCAAGCGCCAAGCTTATAATCTTTAACAGGATTATCTGCAGTATAAATTATATTGGCTTTTTTTGATTTCGAATTTATAACACTGTATTCGCGTGGAATATTTGAACTCGTAAAATTGTCAATGATGTAATCGCCTTTTGAATTTACAATACAACTATGAAATCCGTTGCCGTTAGTGAGTTTTGTCACAACGCCCCCTTTAAAATTTACTTTATACAAATCCTGATTAACCGGACTTTGTTCATTTGCATGAAAAAATAAATTTTCACCTTTCTCATCAAAACCATTTTCCGACTTTACTTCCCAATTGCCTTTGGTTAACTGCCTGATTAAGGTTCCACTTATATTATACAAATAAAAGTGCGTGTAACCATCTTTACGGCTCTGCCAAATAAATTGAGAAGGATTGTTTTTAACGAACAACATCGGATGCAAAGGCTCGGTGTATTTATCATCGTGCTCTGTAAATAACGTTCGCACAAAGTTTCCAGTTAGCGCATTGTATTCATTAAGTTGCATATCATTTTGCGTGCGGCTTAATATGGCAATGTAAATGTTTTTTTCATCCGGACTCCACGCTACGTTTGTTAGATATTGTTCTTTTGGACCTTCTGTTTTAATATAATGTGTGGTGTTATTAGTGAGATCATAAATGCCAAGTGTAACATAATGGCTTGTTGCGCCCGCCATAGGATATTTTATATTTGCATTTTTTGCCGGATGCGTTGTCCAATCAATAACAGGATAATCAGTTACATCGGTTTGATCCATCCTATAAAATGCTAAATAATTTCCTTTCGGACTCCAAAAAGTACCGCCATCAATACCAAATTCATTTTGATGTACATTTTTTCCGGTGTAAACAATATTATATGATCCATCGGTTGTTACCTGAGTTTCCTTTCCGTTTTTTACGACATATAAATTGTAGTTTTTACAGTATGTGTAGGCGCCCGTGTTTTTTTCCTTATCAAATGCTTCTAGCCCGGCCGATTCATCTTTACGGTCACTATCCACAATATTTTTTTTATCGAGAGAATAAATCAATTCGCCGTTTTTATTAGAAAAGTAAAGTTCGTTTGCATTTTTCCATGTAATATTACTTAAAGCCGCGAGTGTATCTTTTTTCAGAAATTTTAAATTTGCATTTATATCTTTCAACGATATTACATCAATGGTTTTACCGGATGTATTATCTCCCACTTTAAATACATTATTGTCGATATACGAAAACTTATCCGTACCAGCCACAAAGCTTATGCCTTGCAAGCGTTTGGGAGCAAGCGTTGTACGGCCTTTCGATATAGCTTCCTGTATGGTTAAGAGTTTGTTTTGGGAAATTGCTGTGTTTAATAAACAAGCGCTTGAAATTAAAAATAATGTTTTCATTCTATATATTATCGGGTTTAATATCGTCATGCTGAACTTGTTTCAGCAATCCCTAATCGGGTATTTGTTTGTTTATTGCCGTCAATCCAAAATTTAATTCCATTGTTAATTTCAGTTTTTAATCACGAACCAATACATCCATTTTTTTGTTGCGCGGCCGCTAATACATTATGTTAAGAATGCTGAAACAAGTTCAGCGTAACTGAACATTTTTATAAGTCTTCGCATCCGCTTCTATGTTACTCCGCTTATGTCTTCTTAAAAAAATCATTTCTTAATCGAATTGTACAATTCAAGTATTTGTTTTTTAGTTTCTGATACCATTTTTAATTCATTGGCCATTGCTGTTACATCCAAATTCTCTTTTTTACCTTTTTCGATTTTAGCATTAAGCTTGTCTTCTTTATCCTGCCACACATTTAGCAAATTATCTTTCATCACTTTTAAAGCGGTATATTTTACATATTTATTTTCACTTTGGCCCATTTTTGCAATGTCTCTTGCCCCATCTAAAGCCGTTTCCGGTTTGGTAACTCGCTTTAAAAACCGGCCATATAAATTACCATAAGCCATTAGCTCGTAGCCGCTAAACTGTGTTTGTGACTTTTTAAAAAATTCGTAGTTCTCGTCGGTTCCGTTTTTAGAATACAGATCCATAACAGAATAAATTATTTCTTTAGCAGGTTCATTCTCCAGCGCTTTCGCTTTTTTCATTGCCAGTTCGGGGTTTGTTTGTGCAATGGCGTCAAATCCCTCGGAAGCAATAGCATACGATTGTTCGTTAAGTGCTTTTTCATACAGCATATTTAAATCTTCGCCTTTAAAATTCCCAGCAAGGGCTTTAACGGCAGAAGCTCTTACCCGTGTATTTAAATCTGTGGTGTAAATATCTAAAAATAATGGTTTAAGATCTGCCTCTTTATCTTTTGCAACAGAACTTAAAACCCCAACTGCATTAATCCTAAATTTTTGCCATGCATCGTTCTTAGCGATGTTTTTAACCAACGCATAAATATCATTTTCAGAAATGTGTGCTTTAAAATAATCTAGTGCTTCTTGCCGGTCGCCCCAAGTTGCCGCGTTTTTATACTGAAATATTATTTCCTCCTTTGTTTTAGTATAAGTTGTTTTGGCCAGCAGTTGTTTCTCGGCGTCAAAATTTACCAACTCCGGATTTGTTGCAGCATCTAAACTAAATGAGTTTTTAACATCCGTTATCCAAACGCGCGACCGGTGTTTTGTACTACCAACATAAACGTCAATATCTACAGGCAACTTGTATAAGGGGTTTTCTTTAAGATTTTGTTGTTGAATTACTTCAATAATTACTTTTTTTACTGAGGCATTGTATGATTTTTTTACTTCAAGTACCGGATGGCCCTTCGCATAATACCACTCATTAAAAAACCAATTTAAATCTTCTCCCGTTGTTTCTTCAAAAGCTAAACGCAGATCGTGTGCTTCCGCAGTTTTAAATTTATTTTTTTCGAGATATAACTTTAGTGAAGCAAAAAAAGCATCGTCGCCCACATATTTGCGCAACATGTGAATAATCTGTCCGCCTTTATTATAACTAAAAGCATCAAACATGTCTTCTCGCTCTTCAAAATCAAACCTAACCAAATTAACCTGTTTTTGTTGCGCTTGTGCAAAATATCCATTGCGCGATTGCGCGCTGTGATCGGCGGCGGCATCTTTTCCGTTTTCAAACTCTTCCCATAAATATTCTCCATACGTTGCAAACGATTCGTTTAAAGTTAAGTTGCTCCAGCTTTCGCAACTTGCCAAATCTCCAAACCATTGGTGAAACAGTTCATGCGCAATAGTGCTTTCGCCTTTAGCGCCATCAATAATTTCGCGTGTTGTTTGATAACAAATAAAATCGCCGTGCAACGTTGCACTTGTGTTTTCCATTGCGCCGCTTACATAATCGCGAACAACTATTTGCGAATATTTTTGCCACGCGTATGGCACACCAAGCTTATCAGAATAAAACTCCATCATTTTTTTTGTCTTTCCAAAAATTGCTTTCGCGTGTGGGGCATATTCTTTTTCTACATAATAACTTACTTCTTTTCCATTCCAAGGTTCATCAGTAATTTTTACAAATTCGCCCACAGCCATCATTACCAAATACGGCGCGTGTGGCAAATCCATTAGCCAATGGTCGGTGCGCGTTCCATCTGCATTTTCTTTAGAGTCAGTGAGCAAACCGTTAGATAGTGTAATGTATTTAAGATCAACAGTCATATATATTTCGCTGGTCATTTTTTCAGAAGGATTATCGTTTGTAGGAAACCAAACCGAATTTGATTGTGTTTCACCCTGCGTCCAAATTTGCGGCATTTTATTCGGTTCGGTTCCGGTTGGATTAATAAAATATAAGCCTTTGTCTTCGCTAATTGCCGAACTGCCTCCATTTGCTTTTAGCTCGTTGGGTTTGGCGAGGTATTCAATTTCAATTGTATATTTTTGCTCGCGACTTAGCGTTTTTCCTAAATCTATTTTAATAGAATCGTTTACATATGTGTATTTTAGGTTTAAAGGAATTTTTGTGTACGAGTCTTCTTCACTTACTTTCTGTCCTTTTTTTACAATAATGGGTTTATAAACTAAACTACTTCCTTTCACACTTTTTATTTCCATCCCACGCGCGTTTAGATACAGGGTATTGGTTGGATAAAAATACGGCTTAATCAACAATTCAGCCTTGCCTGTCATTTGTGATTTTTGCCAGTCGAAACTTACCCAAAGTTTGGTGTGAATGATGTCGTTTAATTTAGTTTCGCTTGCCTGATAAAGTTTTTTCTTTATCGGTTCTTCGGCTAAAACTCTAATGGTATCAAGCAATATGGAAGGCTCATTTACTGTAATAGCATTTGTTTGCTTACTTTTTTTGGATGTGGAACAGGCAATTGTAAAGGCAAGAATAACGGCTACAATTGTTATAGAAATAATTTTCATTGCGTGGGGATTGATTAGTAAAAATGCGATTAATTTGCTGATCTGCAAAAGATAATAAGGCTTTTACATAGACGGTTTATTACGCGGATTTGTGGGTGCTGATGTATTGCCAAATGGTTGCCTTTTTTTCTTAGCAGGATTATGCCTTGAGTCAAAAACATCAGTCACATACGTTTTTTGTGTGTCAATATCACGGTAGTAAATAATCTTGCAGTTTCTGCAAACTAGTCGATGGTGTTTTTTTTCTAAACTTTTTAAGAACTTGTCTTTTTGTCAGTCAATGTTTTCATCTTTCAATGTTAACATTGATTCCTTAATATCGTGTTTTATTTTATATACTTCTTCCGGCCTTCCACATAGACCTGTAATATTCACAAATAAATTTTAAACTCTCTTTTGCAAAATGAGTAATAAAAACTTTATGCATACCTACAACTCGTCAACATCTGTAATTCTTTGGTTCTCAATATCAGATTCAGATTTAAACAAAAGGCTTTTATACTCTTCTAAAGACATTGGCTTTAATTCAGCCTCTAAAATTCCTTTACGGTTGAAGTCCAATAATGTTTTTACAGTTTCAATAAGTTTTTCATCATGCATTTCATCCAAATCAGGTTTAATTTTATCAATCTCTGAAAAAATATCCATTTGCGGTTTAATTTAATATACTAAATTAAGAATTTTGAACCCGTTTTCAGAACTTTACTGTTTTTAATCCTTCACCCTACTAAACCTGAGCGCTTTTAAAATAAAATTTGGAAGTGCTTTTTTTGGATCTCGTTTTCGCAAATCAATGTACCAACCAATTTTTTTAACGACCGGCAATTTTTTTGTTTCTACAAATTCTATCAGGGTTCCATCGGCATCTTCAATATATGTAAAATGTCCTGCGGCTTCTCCCATTTCAAAACCTGCTCCGCCATTTACTGTAAACGGCTGCTTGGCTTTAATGCAAGCCTGTTCAAGCGCTTTCATGTTTTTTACGTCAAAGCATAAATGAATAAACCCACAATCGCCCCACAAACGGTTTTCAAATATTTTTTTTGGTGTGTAATCAATGGCTTCAATTAATTCTATTTCGTTATCGCCAAGCAACGGACCAAAACTTCCTTCACGTGGTTTTGAATTCCGTAAAATTACTCGTCTGATTTTTTTTTGTGATCCTTCAACGCCTTTCCAATCCTTAAATGCACCTGTTGTATCACTTACTGTTTTATCAAATCCCAACACGGTTTTATACAATTGAATAGACGTATCGATGTTTGTAACACCAATTACCGCACCCAACACGCCGCCTGTTGTAAAATTTTTCTTCTGGTACCAAGATGTTTTTTCTTCTATAATTTCATATACGTTTTCCCAAAGATCGTGTATGTAAAAATGTTTTCTTCCATCGGGCGATGTTGTAATATCAGTTAACATTTTTGCGCCAAATTGTTTTAAATGTTTATAAGAACCATCTATGTCAAACGATTTTATTTTTCCTGCAAAAATTCCAATATCCCCTAATTGTATTGTAAATTCAGCCTTTTGAGCCACTCTGCTTGTGTATTGCCAAATTTCAAAACCGCCGCCGCCATTCATGCTTATCGCCAAAATA
Organism: Bacteroidota bacterium; assembly: GCA_043737035.1. Classification (GTDB taxonomy): domain Bacteria; phylum Bacteroidota; class Bacteroidia; order B-17B0; family Aurantibacillaceae; genus UBA4416. The sequence goes on from JAYTBK010000449.1 coordinate 8,881, forward strand.
GCGTGTCGGGCGTGTGGTTTATTATCGGTGTACGGCAACATTAATTCTGCCATAGCGGCTTCTTCAAATATTTTAATGTCGGTACCAAAAGCTTTTCTGTACCAATTAAATGTTTGCTGCACATTTGTATTTCCTACACCTAATTGTTGAATCCCCGATATAATATGTTCCATGATTATAAGATAAAACTGTAAAAATAAAAAATTAAACCCATTGCCAATTTATGCTGAAATTAATTGTATTAATTATGATACTGCATAACTACATAAGATTGTTCAACAGCTAAATGTGTATTGCAATATTCTAATTTTTCTAATACCGGCGCCGGATAATTTATTACTTCCGTAAATCCTAAGGGTTTAAAATATTCAGGTATTACGCAAACCAAATACAAAGGTTTAAAAGCAGTTTCAATTAATTTGTTTACTAATAATTTACCGGTTCCTTTAAAGCGTTCTGGTTGTATTACGCCGAGTGAGCACAATTCGCAGCACGCTTCATGCTTTCTTAGGCGGCCGAAACCAATGATGTTTTGATTAGAAACGGCCGTTAAAAAGTCTTTCGCGTCGAGTTGCCTAGCATCGAGTTCAAACTGCATAATGTGTTTTCTGATTGTCTCAAATTGTGCAAAGTCGGGAACTGAAACAAACTTGATATCTAAATTATTGTTTAACATTTTTCATTTAAATGGTGTTAACACAGGCAATAATATTAAACAAAAATAATTTAATTCAATTTTTTTTACCGCATACATATCCTAAATATAATAAAACCTTACTTTTGTTTAATATCCTAAAAAATATAAGATGCAACAACAATATGATGTAGTAATTGCCGGTGGCGGACTTGCAGGTTTAACCTTATCAATACAGTTAAAACACGCTAATCCTGCCATTACAATTTTAATTTTAGAAAGTCGAGATAAGGCTGCTGCCATTGCCGCACATAAAGTTGGTGAATCAACAGTTGAACTCGCTACACATTATTATAGGGAAGTATTAAATTTAAAAGATTACCTCGAGGAATTTGAACTTCCAAAACATGGTTTACGATTTTTCTTTACTGATCAAAAAAAAGAGGAACTATCAAACCGTGTTGAATTGGGGCCGCGTTTAAAATTGCCTGTTCCAAGCCACCAACTCGATAGAGGAACATTTGAAAATTATTTAGAGCGTTATACCAAAAGTTTAGGAACGGATTTTTTACTAGCTGCGCGTGCAAAAGATGTTGTGTTTGGGGCCAATGGCGAATTGCATGAAGTTATATACGCGCATGAGCGACAAGATAAAAAAATACTCACAAAATGGTTGGTGGATGCAACCAGCAGAATAAGTCTGCTAAAGAAAAAACTGGGTTTCCAGAAAGAAGCGCCGCATAATGTGAACGCTGCGTGGTTTAGGGTTAAAGGGGTTGTTGATATCGATGACTGGAGCGAAAACAAGCAATGGAAAACCTTTTTAGCACCGAAGCTTCGTTACTTAAGCACCGTGCATTTTATGGATAAAGGGTATTGGTTGTGGATTATTCCGTTAGGATCTAAAAATACAAGTATTGGTATAGTTGCCGATGAAGATATCCATCCGTTTGACACGATTAATACGTATGAAAAAGCGGTTGCATGGATCAGTAAACATGAGCCTCAAGCTGCGAAATATGTTTGCCCGCCAAAGGATGAGTTAATGGACTTTAGAATTTTAAAACATTTTGCACACGATAGTGGCCGCATTTATTCTTCCGACCGATGGGCCGTTACAGGCGAAGCCGGGGCATTTCTTGATCCTTTCTATTCTCCGGGCAGCGATTTTATTTCATTAAATAATACATGGCTCAGCGATTTAATTTTGCGCGATTATGCAGGCGAAGATATAACGGTGCGGGCGCAGATTTACGAACAAACACACTTAGCCTGGTTTCAAAGCTGGTTGCCGATTTATCAGGATAAATATAAATTAATGGGCAACACCCAAATTATGGTGTTTAAAATATTTTGGGATTGGGCCATTTACTGGTCCATTCCCTGCTTATTATTTACAAACCACGGATTCACTGATCTTAAAATATTAAAAGAATTATTTGTATCAGAAAAAAGTTTAGGCAGAAAGTTTGGTGTACTAAATAAAAAAGTTCAGGATATGTTTTTGGATTGGCTTCCACATGAACATACAATTTTTGAAAACAAATACATTGATCCGCTCGATCTCAAATATTTAAAATCGTTTCAGCGCGGCATTGATCATATGCACGCTGGTCCGGATGCTATTATTGCAAAGGTTGGGGAAAACATGGCGTTGCTTGAGCAAGTGGCTGCATCTATGTTTCGCTTAATTAGTAATCAGGTTAATGAAACTTCTCTTGCTGTTAAAGTAGATCCGTATGCGATGAATTTAAATGTTCCATACAGTGAGATGGAACATGTAAAAGGTATAGAACCCGGCGACGAAATAATAAACGACGTAGCTAAAATGTGGTTTTATGATAGAGAACCCGTTGCCGTTTAATTTTCTTTATTAAAAACCTTTTTATAAATTCTATTTTCCGACGATGATACGACGATGGTGTAAACGCCCACGGGAAGTGCATGTATGTTCACGCCACCGGTAACAATGCCTCTCGCAATTTCCTTCGCCTGTAAGTTGTAAATTTTATACGTTTTAACCTCAGCGTCATTTTCCATCTTAATATAAAGTATTTCACTTGCCGGATTAGGGTAAATTACAATATCATTTATTTTTAGCTCGTTAATGCCGTTAGAGTTAAATATATAAACTGGTGCGGTATGTAAACTGTCGGTTGTTTGTATGCCTGAAGCATATGGCCAAACTACTACAGTATTGCCGTTGCCGTTTGTCCGGTAAGAACTCGGAACAATTGAATCAATATAAAATACCAGTGAAGAATCTCCCGCCGCCAACGAAACGGTGTAGGCTGTCATCAAATCGGTGGAACTCTGAAAACTATCTGACCTTACAAACCGGTAAATTTGTGCGTTGCCGCTAAAGGTTGCATTCCCAGTATTTTTCATATAACATGCAACTGTTAGGGTTGTGCCATACATTGCCGAACTTGTGGGCGTGTTGACGGTAGTGGGCGAAATGGTATAACTTGGGCGGATGCCTAATTTTGCCTGCGAAACCCCTACTGATGCTAAAATTAATAAAATGAGAGTTAAAACTGTTTTCATAATTTAGTTTTTTTAAGATTTACATTTTAAGTCCGGTATGATTAATATTGATACCAAATTAAGGCTTTATTTGTAAAAAAATTATTAATTTTAATTTATATTACATATTCAAATGAACGTATTACAAAACATCGTAAGATCTCTTGAAAAAGAGGAAATCAAAAGTTACAAACTGTATTCGAAACGCACCCACGATTTTAGCACACGAATAGACCTTGAACTCTTCAATGCTATCAAATTAAACCCGAACTGGACAGACGCTCAACTTGCAGAATCCATTTACGCCGATCAAAAGCCATACAGTAAATATTACAGGCTCAAAAATAAAATTAACGATGATGTTGGAGTTGTATTGTCTAACTTAAACCGCAACGAGAAGGAAATTGAGGCACTGCATTTACTAATCATTGCCAAAATATTTTTTAAAAAAGATCAGCATCAACTCGCATTACATTATTTAAAATTAAGTGAAAAAAAAGCGATTGCACACGAAGATTATTCGACACTCGAAATTATTTATGAGATGTTTATTCAATTAAGCCTTCAAAATATTAAAGATTCGCCGGAACATTACATACAAAAACGGCAGGAAAACTCGAGCAGGCTTGCATTATTACGCGACCTTGAAAACAATTTTTCGTTGCTCTCCTACAAATTGAAAACGACGCAAACCTTATCTGTTACTAAGGCATTTAAACTGTGGATGAAAACGACTCTCGAAAAAACACAAGGCTTAGCATACGTTAAAAACAGTGCCACGCTTCGTTTTAAAGTGTTTCAAAACATTTGCCGATTGTTGTTACTAACGCTAGATTATAAAGCGCTGGAAACTTATCTTATTAAAGCCAATACCGATTTTGAAAAAGATAAATTGTTTACTAAAGATACACATGAAATTAAATTACAGTTGTATGTTTATTTATGTAACGCATCTTATATTCTAAAAAAACATCAACAAGCACTTTTGTATGCCAAAGAACTAAATACGGCGCTATTAGAATATGATAAATTGTGGTACGAAAAATATGTTTTTTATTACTATAACATTTTGGTAAATAATTACAGCAAAACAAATCCTTTAAAAGCAATTGAAACACTTGAGGAAGCGAAAAAACAAAAGGTAATAACAGAAAATCCAAATCATATTGGGTTTGTGTTATTAAATCTTGCCATTACACATTTTGATATACATCAAAATAAGCTTGCCGGGAAATACCTGATACAACTATACGTCAGCGAAGCTTTTAAAAATTATGACGACGCTTTCCAATTAAAAGTATCAGTGTTTGAACTTTGCAATAAAATTGAAGTGGGTGAAATTGAACTTGCTGAAAAACTTATAAATACGATCGTTAAAAAACTGGCCGATATTAAAGATAAAGGATCGTTATCAATTGAGTTAGCCGTGTTAAAACTTTTGCAGGAATATATTAATAACGAAAAACTAAGTTGGAGAAAAATGAAAGAAAAAATTACGAACTTCCTAAAAAAATTCCCTTCGGCAAACGAGCAGCAATCTATTATAAATTATTCTGAGTGGTTCGCCGGAAAAATTTAATGATCTGTTTTGCTTAACTTCTTTATAATATATACGAATAAAAGGATGTAGAGCTTTGCTGGTAGAAGCGCGCAAGCCATTTGAAGATACGTAATAAATATTTTTTTTCGAATCATTTTAAATTAAAGTAAGGCCTGCCACAGCGTAGCAGACCTTACCAAATGTTATGTTGGTTTTACTTAATTAGTTTGCTCGTTTTGATGACACTGTTATTTGCATCAGTAACATTCACAAAATAAATTCCTTTGCTTAGGTTGCTGGTATCGTATGTGGCCATATTGTTTATTAGAGCGTTTGTTGTAACTATGTTTCCTAATGCATCGGTAATTGTGTAATGCATTACTGAATTTGTTTCACCATCTATAACAATATGCAATTCGTTTTCTACAGGGTTTGGGAAAATGCGTAAATCGTTTTTCGTATCCTGGCTTTTTATACCCGTTGCTCCCTGTGGTTTAACTTGTATTTTACTCATTAAAAAACCCGATGCAATACGGTGTACGCTTGATGAATCGCAATATGTATCCGTACAAGTAGCAGTTCCAATAGTCGCGCTTACTGTTAAGCAAACAACGTATTGACCCGGTACTGCATATTGATGAAAAGGATATTGTTGTGTAGAAGTAGACCCATCACCAAAATTCCAAGTATAAGTAACATTGCCTGTTCCTGTTGATTGATTGTATGCAAAATAACTACCCGGGTTAAGTGAATCGGCAAAAATAAGAAACTGTGAATTTGCGTTACAATTACTATTGCCAAAGCAATTCACAGCAACAGTATTTACAACAGAATCGCAGAACTGCCCGTTAGATAACGTATAAAGCGCAATGTAATGTGTTCCGTTGGCTAAGTTTAATGATGGATTTTGTTGGGTACTTAACAAATTAAAACTTGGCATTTCATACCATTGGTAGGTTAAGTTACTACCGGTTGATGCATTTATAAAATTAGTTACACAGCTTGTGCCTTGCGTTACCGCTGAAAACGCTGCGCTGCAAGTGTAAGTCCCTGAACAGGAAACATTAACCGGCATTGTTAGCGAATCGCAAAACTGACTATTGCTGTACGTGTATAAACCTATGTTGCGCGAACCCGCACCTAAGTTTAACACCGGATTTTGCAGAGTGCTCAACAAATTAAACGTTTGCATATCATACCATTGGTAAGATAAATTTGCTCCCGTAGACGTATTCCAGAAATGTGTTTGACAGAGCGAATCATTATAGTAAGTATAACCTGCGTTGCAAGGTGTAAGTGTTAAATTACTAATGGTTACTACCGTACATTGCGTTGCGCTACACATTGTTATTGAATCGTTATAAGACATACACACGGTATATGTTCCATTTGCCGGAAACTGTAATTGTTGATAGAACTGGCTACTCAACAGAACGGTTATATTTGAATCCATTTGCCAATAAAACGAAGAGCCTGCCGGAAAAACCGAAGTACTAGAAACAGCCATTAATGTTGCTGTGCCGTTTTGTCCGTTGGTTACATTAATGCCGCTAAAGGTTGGGCACTGAGCC
>JAYTBK010000450.1:0-6938 GCA_043737035.1 Bacteroidota bacterium
TCCTCTGTTTCGTCACGCATCGCTTCAATATCTTTATGGCGGTATAAAGCGTTGTCGTCAACAGTAACTTTTGCATCTACAGCAATGATTTTATCATCAGAAGTTTTTAAAACCGGATTGATCTCAAACATGGACGAGTCGATTGCTTCATAAGCTTTATAAAGCGACGCGATAAATTTTGTCATTTCTTTAAACGCGTTACCACTCAAGCCTAGATTAAATGCAACTTTACGGCACTGAAAATCGCATAATCCAACTTTAGGATCAATTTCTTCCTTCCAAATTAAATGTGGAGTAGCTTCTGCAACCTGTTCAATATCCATTCCGCCTTCGGTACTGTACATAATAACATTACGGCCGGTAGAACGGTTTAATAAAATACTCACATAAAATTCTTTGGTTGGGTTTGCGCCGGGGTAGTAAACATCCTGTGCAACCAATACTTTACTTACTAGTTTTCCTTCAGCGCTTGTTTGAGGCGTGATAAGCTGCATTCCGATAATATTTGTTGCAACCTCTTTAACTTTTTCAAGACTTGGGGCAAATTTAACTCCTCCTCCTTTTCCACGACCACCAGCGTGAATTTGAGCTTTAACAACTACTCCACCACATTTATAAGTTTCCATAACCTGCTTTGCAGCGGCAACGGCCTGCTCAGGAGTTTCTGCAACAATGCCTTCCTGTATAGCGACACCAAAACTTTTTAAAATGCTTTTTCCTTGATACTCGTGTATATTCATAATGGGATAGTTCTTAATTTTGCATTCAAAAATAGGGTTTTTATTGTAAAACCAAACATTTTTAATAAAATAATTGATCCGCTAACTCGGGTTAAAAAAGAACGCGATGCTGCTATGAATTTCTACATTTAAAATATTTGCACAAAACATTTTTTGCAAATTTATAGCCGTTCTATTGACTACTTATTTCATTTAAAAAATTTTCGGTAACACTATAAATATGTTTCAGTTCTTGCTCTATTATACAATATGGCGGAATAAAGTATAACACATTGCCAAGTGGCCTTACAATTATTAAATGATTTAAAAAGTAGGAGGTTATTTTTTCTGAAATATTATTTAAATAATGTGTGTGTTCCGGCGTATTAATTTCCAAGGCTAAAATAATACCAAGGCTGCGAATGTGTTTTATGCCCGCGTGCTGTTTATTTTTCAAAACAAACTCTGAGTGCAATTTCGAAATCATGTCTATTTGCTGCCACGTTGCAGTTTGTTCCATTAAATCCAAACTCGCTAAAGCAGCAGAACATGCTGTTGGATTTGCCGTGTAACTGTGCCCGTGAAAAAATGTTTTTGTTTTATCATCACTTACGCAGGCGTCAAAAATAAATTGCGCGCAGCTGGTAACTCCCAATGGCATATAGCCGCCGGTTAATCCTTTTGACAAACAAATAATATCGGGCACATTTTTTAAATGATCACTGGCAAAAAACTTACCTGTGCGCCCAAAGCCAGTCATAACTTCATCGGCAATACAAATAATATTATTGGTGGTGCACACACTTAATAATTCATCTAAATGTTCGGCTTCATACATCAACATGCCTGCTGCACCCTGCACCAATGGCTCAAATATAAATCCGGCAATATCATTATGGTTAGTAAACCAGCCTTGCAATGTTGTTTTTATTTGGTGGATGTTGCCGGCGTTGGGCAAAGGAATGTGTATCACATCAAACAATAAATTTTCGAACGCGTTATTAAAAACATTCCTGGCGCCTACACTCATTCCGCCAAATGTATCGCCATGATAAGCGTTTTCAAAAGCAATGAACTTTTTTTTATGTGCGCCTTTGTTATGCCAGTATTGCAAAACCATTTTAAGCGCAACTTCTACGGAAGTAGAGCCATTATCCGAATAAAAAAATTTGGATTGGTTATTTGGTAAATGTTGTATTAGCCGCTGGGCTAAAGTTACGGCCGGTGCGTGGGTAAAGCCACTAAAAATTGCGTGTTCTAAATTATCTAATTGCTCACTTACTTTTTTTGAAATATACGGATGACAATGGCCATGAAGATTTACCCACCAACTAGAAATGGCATCAAGTAATTTGTTTCCGTCTTTATCATAAAAATAGGCGCCTTCTCCTTTTACAAGTTCAATAGGAGCACTTGCATATTTTAGATGTGTAAACGGATGCCACACATAGTTTTTATCTGATTGAATAATGGAGTTGGACAATTTTTAAGAATAAGCCGCTAAATTAAGTATTTACCATAGATTATTGTAGTATAGTTAATTCAAATCGGGCAAACAGTTACTAGCTTCAGACTGAATGTTTTGGCAATATTCAACAATATGTTTTAATAATATTCAAAATTGTACTTTATCAGTATATAAAATTGTATTTTTACAATATACACTATTGTATTTTCTAAATATATAAATTTGTATATTTATAGCGTGTAATTTCGTATATTTGCATTATATAAAATAAATAATATGGTTTTAAAATCGGAAATAGAAGCCGCTTACAATAAGCAACAGCAAGTGTTACTTCAAAAAACAAAATATATAGAACGGCAGTACCGTATGAATATACAGCCCAAAAGTAAGCACATTGAAGTTGTATCTGGTATACGCCGTTGCGGGAAAAGCACGCTTTTAAGGCAGGTAATGAATACCTATAAAAAAAATATAGCGTATTTTAATTTCGAAGATCCACGGGTTTATGATTTTGACCTTACGGATTTCGAAAAGTTAGATGATATCATGGGAAATAATAAGGCCGCCTATTTTTTTGACGAGATACAAAATGTAAAGGCGTGGGAAATATTTGTACGTCAGCTACACGACCGTGGCGCAAAAGTATTTATAACCGGCTCAAACGCATCATTATTAAGTAAAGAATTAGGAACGCGTTTAACAGGACGGCACTTACGGCACGAGTTATTTCCATTTTCGTACCACGAATATTTAAACTATAAAAAAATAAAAAGTACAACACACGCTTTCGAAAATTATATTGAACATGGCGGCTTTCCTGAATATTTAAGAGACTTAAATATAGAAATGCTACAAATGCTACTAAAAGATATCGTTTTACGGGATGTGGCTATACGCTATAGCATAAAAAACACAAAAATATTAATGGATCTTACACTGCATTTATTATCAAACATAGGTACGGAGTGCACATACACCCGTTTAAGAAAAGCATTTTCGATAGGTTCAACAAATTCGGTATCGGATTATGTAACTTGGCTGGAAGACGCTTACCTTCTATTTTTTCTTCCAAAATTTAGTTATAAAACAAAAAACATAACTGTAAATGCCCGTAAAGTATACGCCATTGATAACGGATTGGTAAACGCCAATACACTGAGCTTTAGCAAAGACAAAGGCCGGTTGTTAGAAAACGCAGTATTTTTATTTTTACGTAAATTACCTTACAAGCTTTTTTATTACCGCGAAAATAAAGAATGTGATTTTATTGTTTTCGATAAAAATACTTGCAAAATGGTAATACAGGTTTGCGAAGAAGTACATAGCGATAATAAAGACCGTGAACTGGCAGGGTTAATAGAAGCAATGAATTTTTTTAAGCTGAATGAGGGTTATATCGTAACAAAAAAGCAAACTGATACCCTTAAAATAAATGAAAAAATCATACATTTAATAACCGCCATCGATTTTTTTAATTTAAAAAGTTTATCAGGCAATATTTAAAATTTTTAATACCATTTGGTTATGAAGATTGCGCATTATATTGTTAACCTTATAATTTTTACCTGTTTACTAGTGGGAAGTATTAACACAGCAATTGGTCAGAATGACGGAAGTCGTTCTACAGAACTGTTTCACGGAAATTGGGAAAAACATCGGCGACAGGATAGTATTTCTCGGGCTCGGGTTTTAAGGTTAGAAGCCGTAAAAGAAGAGATAAACACAAAAGGGTATTATTCAAAAAACACCTGTTACATTTATTACGATGCCCTTCGGCAGGCGGGCTTTGGTTATAGAAGATCGTTGTCTCCATATTTTGATATTAACGTCGAAGGGGATACGTTGGCATGAATGCACATATGGGTATTACTGGGTTTAACGACTATTTCATTAAAAAAGGTTTTTCGATTAATCTGTTGCCAAAATTTATACTGTTTTCCATTAAAGGATTTTACATAGGCCCGCTGTTTTCATTTCAATATCTTTCTTACAAAAATAAATGGTCGGAGCAACAACCGGGCTACGATAAATATTTCGCCGATTATGAGGCCAGCGGCGACCTAAAATCCACTGGTTATACTTTTCAATTCTGTTTTGGAATTAAACAAAACTATAAACGGTTCGCATTTGAATTATTTACATCCATTGGTGCCGAATGGAATAAAGAGAAACGGACATGGTACGAACTTAATAGAACTCATTTTAATCATAATCCTACACTTCCTTATCAGTTTACACAGCGTACAGGGCTAATTACAAGATCGGCAGGCATCCGCATAGGCTTTAATTTCGACACTAAAAAAATATTAAGACGCCATTATTTAACAAAATATGTTGAACAAAATATCGATCACCCTTCATTTGGCAAGCTTTATAGAAAAAAAATAATTACCAAAAAAGATATTAAAGAATTCTCCAAACGGCGACGAATTTTACTAAAGACAAATTCAAAAAATTACAAAAAAAAATTTGATGACTCGTCCATATTAATTGAACAAACAAAAGTGTTGGTTGACTCGATAAATATTTATATCCGCGCAAAATTTCCTTCCGAATAATTAACCAATCAGTATATTTGAAACAAAATAATAAGATGGATTTAGAATTTAATAAAAGTGATGATAAAATGCGTTTGCTCATTTCGCAAATGGAGCACCGTTTAAATAAAATATATGAAGGCGGCGGAAAAAAACGCATCGAAAAATTACATGAGCAAGGTAAAATGAGCGCCCGCGAACGCATTGATTTTTTGTTGGATAAAGATATGCCTCGCTTTGAAATGGGCGCTTTTGCAGGTTATGAAATGTATGAGGAACACGGTGGCTGTCCTGGCGGTGGCGTGGTAATTGTAATTGGCTATGTAAGCGGAAAACAATGTATTGTTGTTGCAAACGATGCTACAGTAAAAGCGGGCGCGTGGTTCCCTATAACCGGAAAAAAGAATTTACGTGCGCAGGAAATAGCGATGGAAAACCGCTTACCTATTATTTATTTAGTAGATAGTGCGGGTGTTTATTTGCCATTACAAGATGAAATTTTTGCTGATAAAGAACATTTTGGTCGCATTTTTAGAAACAATGCCGTGATGAGCAGTATGGGTATTTTGCAAGTATCGGCAGTAATGGGAAGCTGTGTGGCCGGTGGCGCGTACCTACCAATAATGAGCGATGAAGCGATGATTGTTGATAAAACAGGTTCCATATTTTTAGCCGGAAGCTATTTGGTAAAAGCAGCAGTTGGCGAAACCATCGACAACGAAACATTAGGCGGCGCAACAACACATTGCGAAATAAGTGGTGTAACGGATTACAAATGTAAAGACGATGCCGATTGCCTCACGCGTATCCGTAATATTATGGGTAAAGTTGGCGATTATGATAAGGCCGGCTTTAACCGCGAGATACCAGTAATGCCCAAAAAAGATCCGAAAGAAATGTATGGCATTTTAAATGAGAAACAATATGAAATGCGTGAAATAATAGAACGGTTGGTAGATAACGGTGAGCACGAAGAATATAAAGAACTTTACGGCCAGTCAATCGTTTGTACCTACGCGCGAATTGATGGTTGGGCAGTTGGCATTGTTGCTAACCAACGCAAAGTTGTAAAAAGTAAAAAAGGCGAAATGCAATTTGGCGGTGTAATTTACAGTGATAGCGCAGATAAAGCTGCACGATTTATAATGAATTGCAATCAAAAGAAAATTCCATTGGTATTTTTACAGGATGCCACCGGTTTTATGGTAGGTTCACGCAGCGAGCATGGTGGTATCATAAAAGATGGTGCAAAATTAGTTGGCGCTATGGCAAACTCAGTCGTTCCAAAATTTACAATTATTGTTGGAAACAGTTACGGAGCCGCCAATTACGCCATGTGCGGAAAGGCCTATGATCCAAGACTAATTGTGGGCTGGCCAACAGCACAAGTAGCGGTTATGGGAGGCGCTCAAGCTGCTAAAGTTTTGGTACAGATAGAGGTAGCAAGTTTAAAAACAAAAGGAGAAGAAATTACACCTGAAAAAGAAGCCGAATTGTTTAATAAAACGAAAAATCGTTACGATACACAAACTACACCATACTATGCAGCATCACGTTTGTGGCTCGATGCGATCATCGATCCAACGGATACACGGAAGATAATTAGCATGGGAATTGAGGCTGCAAACCATGCGCCAATAACTAAAAGATATAATGTTGGCGTTTTGCAAACTTAATGGCTGAGTTGCTTTTATTTACAATCCGTTAATTCGAAATTTTTGTCGTATGAAAAAAAAATTGTCGCGTCAAAAAAAAATCTGATGTTTTTTTGTGTTGTGTTTTTTATTGTCATAAATACGATTGGGATAGCACAAAATAAACAGCCTGCTATCTTTCGCTGGCAGGACAAACATGCCAAAAAATGTGTAAAAAAATATTTAAAGAACGATACTATCATTTCAACCGGCCAAGCTCAGTTGCACGTAAATTATAATACCGATACAACAAAACAATTTTTGCTATTATTGCATGGCTTGGGCGCCAACGCACGCACTAACTGGAGTGGACAGATAAAAGATCTCTCAAAAAAATTTAATTTAATTTTGCCCGACCTTGTTTATTTTGGAGAAAGCACTTCATCAACACAAAATTATTCGGTTGAGTTTCAGGCGCAACAAATACATGAAGCTATTTCAAAATTAGGTATATCTTCAAAATTAAACGTAATGGGTTTTAGTTATGGGGCTTTAGTTGCATCAATTTTTAACCAATTGT
>JAYTBK010000451.1:0-2746 GCA_043737035.1 Bacteroidota bacterium
CTGCCAAGCAAGTTAGCTTTTGGAAAAATTTAAAAACCGGTTACGATTATTTTGAAAAAAACAAAACAGTGCCAAAGTTTTCAGTTAATAAAAACGGAACATATATTTTTGAAACACCATAGTTAACTAAAAACCAATTGTGCATAAATTAAGCATTTGTTGCGCAATTGGAGCGGTTCATTCGATATTTTTGTTTAAGTACTCATTTTTAAGCTCGCTTTAACTTACCACATGCGCATAACTCATAGGTTGCAGTTTATTAAAATTACAGTTTTATTGGGCATTGCGTCGGCGGTGCTGTTAAGCTTAAATTTGTGGGCAGGGCTGAGGTGGTTTCCAAAAGCTCCGCTGATAAAAAGTGTTGTTGGATTACAACCGCCATGGGATTATTTGCAAATAATCGTTTTTTTTGTTCAACTTATTTTATGTGTATTACACAAGAAAAAAATGTTGATGTGCTGCCTTATAATTTTTGCCGCATATTTATGCATAGAAGATCAAAATCGCCTTCAGCCTTGGTTTTTTAATTACATCTGCATTTTAGGCGTGTTGTTATTTTACAAGCAGCGCGTAGATGAACCAAACAATTACATTTCGGTATTTATAAGTTTACAAGTATTTGTTGCTTTAATTTACATCTACAGCGGTATACAAAAATTAAATCCGTTGTTTGCTACTGAAACATTTAAATGGATAATCGAACCGCTAAATGCGGTTTTTACACAACGGCAAATGTCGCTTTTTGCAAAACTCGGAGTTATTGTTCCTTGGTTCGAAATTCTTACCGGCCTCGGATTACTCATAAAACCTTTGCGTTTTCTGGTACTTCCTCTTCTAATAAGCATGCACGTGTTTATCCTATTGGTGCTTGGTCCGTTGGGTAAATCTTTTAATTATGTTATATGGCCGTGGAATATTGTAATGATCATTTTGTGCCTTCTATTATTTTCTAAAGTTAAGGCTGAACGTTTTTTTGATATTTCAATTTTGTTTAAAAGTTATGCGTTTTATCTTGTGTTAACGGTTATGCTGATTTTGCCATTTTTTAGTTTAACCAATCAGTACGATTCGTATTTATCGAGTTCTTTGTATTCGGGGAACACACACAATTGTAAAATAATTTTATCCGATAAAGTTTACAATAAGTTGCCGCTATATATAAAATCTTTTGTTATAAAAAATGATGATTATAACCAATTAGCGGTAAAAAATTGGGCTATGACAGAACTCCACTCACCGTGTTTGCCCGAATACCGTGTATTTTATTGCGTGCAGCAAAAATTAATTTCGCTTACTGCAACCGACACGTTAAATGTGAAACTTCAATTTATTGAACGTAAAAAAATTATTGAACTTTAGAAATTACCACCTTATTACCCTAATTTCCTTATTTGATTTTTTAACTTTAACGATGAGGTATTGCGTTTGTTTTGATTTGGATACTGTTTGGTTATTCTGTGTCGTTTTTAAATTCAATTTTATATAATGTTCAGTTTCAATTGAACTATCAATAAATATTTTATCATCTTTATTTCCTGTAGCTTTAAAAATAATCACTGCAGTTTCTGTGTTAAAATCAATAAACGGAATTTTTGAGTCTAATCCAAAGTTTGCATTGCAGAAATCAACGAAATCTGTTTCTGAAAAAAAAGTAAAATCACCCGTTTTATTTACGTAACCGGAGGAGGATTGTAAAATCTGGTAGCTGTAGGTTTCGCTAATAATTTTGTCGGTAGAAAGATCGTGTGTTTGCGCTTGAGCCGATAAATATGTTGTTGTAAGCGTAATTAGGAAAATGGCGGAAAATAGTTTTATCATCATAACATATATATATGAAAAAATCATGCCTACCAAAGTTCATAAATTCGTAAATTTGATATGTTGATTCGTTAATTTTACTAGTCTGCATGATACTTTTTGCTGAATTTCATCCACACTCATTATGACCATTACACTTTCATCCATAATAAAAGAACTCGAAACCTTTGCCCCGCTTTCGTTACAGGAAAGTTACGATAACTGCGGACTGCTCACCGGTAATCCAGAAATGGAAATTACAAGCGCAGCACTTTGTCTTGATTGTACGGAAGAAGTGATTGAGGAAGCAGTGCAGAAAAAAAGCAATTTAATAATAGCGCATCACCCTATTATTTTTAGCGGCTTGAAAAAACTTACCGGCTCCAACTACGTTGAACGGATTATTATTAGAGCCATCCAAAACAACATTGCGATTTATGCATGCCACACCAATTTGGATAATCTTAAAAATGGTGTAAACAAAGTTATAGCGGATAAACTAGGGCTTGTAGATCAAAAAATTTTATCTCCAAAAAAAGGCAAACTAAAAAAAATTGTTACGTTCGTTCCAGCTTCACATCTTGAATTAGTAAAAAGTGCTTTGTTTGCGGCAGGTGCCGGAAATATTGGTAATTACGACGAGTGCAGTTTTGTAATTGAAGGAATCGGAACATTTCGGCCGAAGGAGAAAAGTAAGCCATATAGCGGAGAAATGAATAAGGTTGCTTACGAAAAAGAAACCCGCCTCGAACTTATATTCGAAAATTATAAGGAAAATAATATTCTTCACGCTTTGAAAAAAAATCATCCTTACGAAGAAGTTGCCTATGATATTTATAGCTTAGACAACGAATTTAACGGAATAGGTTTCGGTTTAACCGGAGAATTAGTTGCACCCATTACAGAAGCGGAATGTTTAGAAAAAATAAAAACTGTTTTTAAAGCAAAT
>JAYTBK010000452.1:0-2740 GCA_043737035.1 Bacteroidota bacterium
CCCGAAATATTTGCGAACTGGGGTACACGCTCCAGTTTCGTTTCCGGACAATTAACAGAGGGAAGAAATCCACTTTGCCTGCAAACATTCACCGTTTTAATATTAGAAGCCGGCATTTGAAACCATGAAGATTGTGGAAGGATTCCAAAAATTTCAAACAATACAGGAGCCGCCGCCGTTAAGCCCGTTAGGCCTGGTCGGCCTTCACCATCTGCATTACCAGCCCACACTCCTACAACATATTTGCCGGAAATTCCAATAGCCCAACCATCTCTAAAGCCAAAACTTGTCCCTGTTTTCCAAGCGATTTTTTGGGAATTTCCCAGCCTTTGCCAGCTTGCATCCACATCGGGCCGGTTAACCTCAGCCATCGCTTCAAAAGTTAGCCATATAGCGGCAGCAGAAATAATGGCGTTGGAGTTCGATTTTTTACTCCGATTTTTATCTCCCGTGTTACTCACATTATTTTTTGTTTGTGATACATATGTAGGTTTTGCCCAGTCGGCATCATCATATTTATATATTATATTATAGTTGTTTAAAACTCTGGCCATCGATGCGTATGTCGAACAAAGTTGCCACATAGAAGATTCGCCACCACCCAATATTAATGATAAGCCGTAATCATTTGCCGATCGGTTCATGGATGTTAAGCCAATTTGTTTAAGCCGGTCGAGAAATTTTTGTATTGTATATTGTTGCAACAACTTAACGGCCGGTATATTTAGGCTTCGTGCGAGCGCTTTTTTTGCGGGCACAGCGCCATCATAGGTATAATCAAAATTTTGCGGTATGTACCCGGAAATTTGTGTAGGAATGTCGGGCACTAAAGTGTTTGGCATTAGATCGCCATCGTTAAGCATAAAACCGTATAAAAATGGCTTCAATAAACTACCCGTACTTCTGTTTGAAGTGATTATGTCTACGTCCTCGCCGTGTGGTTCTTTATTTATTAAAGGCGTATTACCTAAATAACAAATTACTTTGTTGGAGTTTACATCAATAACCAGCGCGCAAATGTTATGTATTTCATTTTGTTTTAAGCGGTTTGCGTGTCTCGTTAAAATTTCAAATACCCTGTTTTGAGTTTTTGAAATTAGCGTAGTAGAAAAATAATTTTTCAACGCATTATTGTTTTCACCTGCTATTCGGCTCAGTAAATGTTTTGCTTTATTAGGAAGTGGGAAAGGTTTTTCGGGTAAAGGTTCTTCAAGCGAAAGCTGGTATGTATCGCTATCCAAATACTTAAGTTGATGGAGTTTTAGCAATAAAGCATTCCGTTTTTTCTTTAATCGCTCTTTATTTTTACCCGGATAAATAATTGAAGGTGAATTAGGCAGTACGGCCAAAGTTGCACACTCTGCCCATGATAATGAAGCAATGTCTCGTCCAAAATAACGCCAAGCAGCCGCATCAACTCCTACCACGTTTGTACCGAAAGGGGCATGCGAAGTATACAAATTTAATATTTCGTTTTTTGAATACGTGAGTTCGAGCCTCAATGCAAATATTAATTCAATAAATTTAGCGTAGTAAGTTCGTTTTTGATTTTTTCGAATAAGGCGCGCAAGTTGCATTGTGATTGTGCTTCCACCGCTCACAATTTTTTTTGCCTTAAAATTTTGTTTTACGGCCCTCCATACAGAAACCGGATTAATACCATGATGATATAAAAAATATTGATCTTCAAAAACTAAAATACTTGCGTAAAATTTTGCATTATGTTTCTCTCCTTCCGGAAAACGCCACTGCCCGTCGTGCGCTATTTTAGCCGAGAGTAAATTTTCTTCACTGTCGGTTATAATAATCGAATAAAAATCTTTAAATAATGGATTAGGCAAACAGTTTAAAAACCAAACCGAGATTGTAAAAATAAAACTTACAATAAAAATTAATTTTTTATTTTTTAGAAGCTGGAGCAATTAAAATTGGGTATTGTGTAACACTAAATTTAGAAATAAATTTAGTTCAGGCCATGCTCGCGCTTACGTTTAAATAAAGCATCGTCGAGCGTCATAAATTTTAAATAAATTTCGAATCCACCATTTCCTTTAGTCACCTGATTGTATTTTGAAACATTTAAATCATAGGAAAAACCTATTGCATATTTTCCCATATCGAGATTTATTTGTGGTATAAAGGCATCGTTTACTCTATAATAAACTCCAATGTTAAGGCCTGCTTCAGTTCTGTTACCCGTTAATTTGGTTCCGTTTTTAAACCTGTAACGTACGTGTGTTCCCACAATAATTTGAGAAGCCGAGCTTTGCAAAATATAAATAGCGCTGGGTATTAAAGATAATTTTGTGTCCTTAAAATCGATGCGTGCCTGAGCATTTCCAACAAACCGCATAGGAAGTTGGTAGCTTGAACCTGAACTAAAACGCTGTACTGGTTTATTAATGTGATGTACCGCCGCGCCAAGTTTAATGCTAAAAATGTCATCGCGCGTCATATCAACAGTTGACGAGCAATATTCGTAATTTACTCCTGCGCCAACATCCGAACTTATAAATGAAGTGTAATTAACAACTTCGCCTGTAGGCAACGATTTGTCGATATCCTTTCCGTTGTATTGGTTGGCATAAGTTAATGAAGCGTAAGTGGCACTATTTTGATTAATGCCTAAATAAATTCCACCTGCAATTTTACTTTTCTTACTACTTTTAATGATGCCGTTTATGTGAAACTGTGCCTGAGTTGTTCCTATTTTGGCAACACCAGCTTTATCATTAAAAAC
>JAYTBK010000453.1:0-6879 GCA_043737035.1 Bacteroidota bacterium
GGAACTCAAATAGTTTTGTCGGGCTCATCATTTACAAATAAAAATTTACCCGTTACGTTTAGAATTTATGCATGGAACGCGGAAGATAATTTAGGGGAATTCGCCATTGATGATGTTTCTATTTTGGGCTCAACAGGTGTGATAGAAAATATTCAAAATTTTATGGAATATTCTTACTGCACAAACATGTTTACTACTGGACAAAAAGACCGTATGCGTCTTGCTGTAGAAAGTGCTATTTCTGGCAGAAGTAATTTATGGTCGGCGTCAAATTCCCTTGCTACAGGCTTAACAGGGCCAACAACCACGTGTACGCCAACTCCTGATTTTGCCGCTTCACGCACACGAATTTGCAAGGGTAATGCTATAACGTTTACAAAAAATATATTAAATGCAACTGAAACGAGCAGACTGTGGACGTTTCAGGGAGGAACCCCGGCAACCTCAACTTCTCCAAATCCCACCGTTACTTACACATCTGTCGGAAATTATCAGGTGACCTTAACTGCTACTAATGCAACCGGAACGGGTACAGTAAACAAAACACAATACATAAGAGTGGACAATACTGTAGCAGACGTTATTTTTTCCGGAACCTACACTGAAGGTTTTGAAACACCAACAATTTTAAATAACACATGGCAGAGTTATGATTACGATGCAAATAATTATAAGTGGGCGTTTTCATCGGGAACCGGTACAAGTGGTTCTAATTCAGCAAAAATGGGTGCTTTTGGAAATTATGATGAGGATATTGATGAAATGACGAGTCCGTCGTACGATCTTACAACCGCGCAAAATAAATCGTTTACTTTTAAAATTGCGGCGGCTTCCACTGATGCTGCAACAAGTACTTTAAAGGATGAGCTCAAAGTTTTATTTTCTACCAATTGTGGCTCATCATGGTTGTTGCGGGCTACCTACAGCGGTACAACGCTAATAAATAATCCGGCAACAACAACAGCATTTATTCCCAATGCTATCACGGTTTGGGATCAAAAAACACTTTCCATACCAACAATTTTTCAAGCCGGTAACGTTAGGGTAAAGTTCGCTTATAAATCAACGTATTCCAGCAATAACGTTTACATTGACGATGTAAATATTTCGGAATCAGTTGGCATTGAAGAAACAGAAAATGCTGAACTCGATTTTAATGTTTTCCCAAACCCAAGCTCCGAAACAATAAGCATTAGTTGCGATTTAAAATCAGGTTCAAAGGTTGAATTACAAGTGCACGATTTGCTTGGCCATTTAGTTTACAGCAATATTCCAACAAATGTGCAGGCGGGAAATTATCATGTAATGTTTTCTAAAACCGAACAAAATTTAAGTAACGGAGTTTATTTTATTAAACTGATTGTGAATGATAAAACGCTTATACGTAAACAAATTTTTACGGAGCAATAGATTTTCGCGTAATTATCTTGTCTTACAGCGTCGTACATAGAAATCTATTTTAAATTATAAAAGATCAATTATGTTTTCGGAACACAAATTGCCATTGGAAAATACGTTTCTGTTCTCAAAACTATTTTTGGATTACGTAAATGAAGCGAAAGAATTAACGCCGTTTTATGATTCTCATTTCTCCAAAGAAGCATTTCAATCGTATCTAAAAAAAAATACTTTTGAGAATTTAAACCGCGATGTTTTAGTCAGAGCATTAAAAGTTCAGGCAGGGTTAGTAGAAAATACCGATGTACAAACTATTAACAACATCACTTTATTAAACAATGCCAATACATTCTGTGTTACAACAGGTCATCAACTCTGCCTGTTTACCGGGCCAATGTATTTTATTTATAAAATTGTTAGCACGATAAATTTAGCATCAACGTTGAACAAAAATTTCACTGATAAGAAATTTGTTCCCGTTTATTGGATGGCAAGCGAAGACCATGACTTTGAAGAAATTAACCACGCAATTATTTTTGGAAAAAAAACTACTTGGCACAGTGAGCAAAAAGGCAGCGTTGGTGAATTTGATACTGAAGGCATCCAAGAAGTAATCATCGAATTAAAAACTATTTTAGGCGAAAGTGAAAACGCAGTCCGCTTAATGCAATTATTTGAAACAGCTTACACAAAACATCAAAATTTAGCGGGTGCAACACGTTTTTTAGTAAACGAATTATTTGCGGGGCACGGGCTCATAATTGTTGATGGGAACGACAAAGAGTTAAAGAAATTATTTAAAAATGATTTTGAAAAAGATATTTTTAATAACACAGCACATAATACGGTTAATGAAATAATTACTAAATTAAAAACGAGTTACAGCATACAAGTAAACCCAAGATTGATAAACACTTTTTACAAAGAAGATCAGCTCCGCGAAAGAATTGAACGCGACGGAGAAAATTTTAGAGTTGTAAATACAAACATAGTTTTTACTAAAAAAGAGCTGGAAGAGATAATTGAAAACACGCCGGAAAAATTAAGTCCGAATGTGGTTTTGAGGCCTTTATACCAGCAGCATATTTTACCAAATGTAGCTTATGTTGGCGGGCCGGGCGAAATTGCATATTGGCTCGAATATAAAAACATGTTCACTGTATTTAGTAAAACATTTCCGGTGTTAGTGCCACGCAATTTTGTAATGTTAGTTGATAAAAACCTTTCTGCAAAAGCAAAAAAACTCAATTTAAATACAGAAGATTTATTTAATGACGGTGAGGCGCTTGTTAAGCAATTTATTAAGTTGAATAACGATACGGACCTTAATGATGTAAAAGAAAATTTTACTGCACTCTATTTGCAACTCAGCGAAAAATTATCTGTAATAGATAAATCGTTAACGGCCTCGGTGGATGCGGAAAAAACGAAAACCCTGAATGGAATTGCGGTGCTAGAACAAAAAATTAACCGCTCGATCAAACAGAAATCAGAAACAGATGTGAATCAAATTTGGGGAATAAAAGAAAAACTTTTTCCAAATAATATTCCTCAGGAGCGCAATGATAATTTTGCCATGTACTATGTAAAATATGGCGACAATTTTTTAAAGATGTTATTTGAAACTTTAATTTTTGATTTCACACAAACAAAATATACTGTGTTTACAGAAAACTAAATAATGGTAAAAAAAAGTATTTTCCTAAAAGCTGAATGGCGCAAACTTCTAATTATCAACTACGAAGTAAGTCCCGAAACCGTTATTCCCTATCTACCTGCACACACGTCTCTCGATTTATATCACGGAAAATGTTTGATTAGTATAGTAGGTTTTATGTTCTTGAATACCAGAATAAAAGGAATTAAAATATTTAAGCATGTCAATTTCGAAGAAGTCAATCTCCGTTTCTACAATACCTACAAAACGCCAACTTCTATAAACCGCGGCACCACTTTTATAAAAGAAATAGTTTCGAAGCCGGCAATTAGTTTTATTGCCAATTCACTTTACAACGAAAAATACGTTACGCTGCCGATGGGCAATACGATTACCGAGACTGATAATGCTCTGAAAATAGAATACCGGTGGCTACATAATAAAAAAATAAATTCAATAAGTTGTAAGGCGGAAAAAAAATTAAACCCGATGGCACAAAACAGTATTGAGGAATTTATTACAGAACATTATTGGGGATACACAAAATTATCTTCGCATAAAACCTCGGAATACGCTGTAGAACACCCACGATGGGAAACATACAACATAACCGATTTTACGGTAGATATCGATTTTGAATGTTTGTATGGCTCTACTTTCGCCTGCTTAAAAAATCAGCAGCCACACTCGGTTATGCTTGCGGAAGGTTCGGAAATATTGGTGCGAACGGGTAGAAAAATTGAGCCTTAGTTTTTAGGCTCATTAACTGTTTTTTTATTTCTAAACGTTTTCCATAACGCCGAAAGTTGTTTTCTGAAAATAAAAGCCATTAGTAAATATGGTACTGCCATTAAATATAAAATTCCTTTATTGATGCCGTGTGCAACCGAATTAGGTTGATCTGCGCTACTTTGCACGGCAGCTTTACACATCGCACACTGAGATTCAGAAATAGTAGGTAATAGTAATAAAACGGTAATGATGAGTACTATGAAACTGTATTTTTTCATGATAATGTGCGACGGATTTTGATGAGGAAGGCAGAAAAAATTTGCAAGACTCGGCTTAATCTACGGGCAAATGTACTAATTATTTCATCATAATCACCGCCCACATTCGCCCGGTGACTCCATTATCACGTCGGTACGAAAAAAAATCGGTTTCGGTAGTGCAGCGGTTCATACACCAAATATTCTTCTCAGCAATTCCGCTTTGCAAAGCTATAAATTTATTCGCCTCCATTAAATTTAAGGTTCCGCCATCAACACAATTATCCGGGAAACCGGCCGCTAAAAATTGGGAAATCAAATCGGCGCTCACCTCATAGTTTTTCATGCTGATTCCTTGCCCAATAGCAATTTTGATCGTACTTTTTTCTGCGCCAAGCAAAACCATTTTATTAATAGTATGTTCCACAATTTTATTTAATGTTCCTTTCCATCCGCAATGGCTTGCCCCTATTACAAAATTTTTATCGTCGTAAAATAAAACAGGGTAACAGTCGGCCGCGCCTACAGCGAGCGCCAAATTTCTTGATTTTGTTACGAGTGCGTCGCCCGTTTGTAAACCCTTAACAGCGTTGCAAACTGTGTTACCATGAATTTGATTTAGGTAGGCAACCTCACTAAAATCAATCTTCAAATCATCTAACGCACGTTTGCGGTTTGCAAAAATATTTTCGGGCAAATCATCTTTACCACCAAGGTTTAAACTGGCAAACTTACCGGTTGATATTCCGCCGTGTCGCGTTGAAAAACCGTGTGTGGTACTGATATTTTTACTGAATAACCAGCGCATTTTTGTTATAGTTTTTAAGTGATAAAAATAGTAAATTAGCCTTCTTAAAAAATAATTTAACCAATAGAATTTGACTTTCAACGACTTTAATTTCGATCAAACAATAATTGACGGCCTACTATCAATGGGTTATAAATTGCCAACGCCAATTCAACAACAGGCAATGCCTGTAATACAAGCAGGCAAAGACCTTATAGCCTGTGCCCAAACCGGAACCGGGAAAACAGCAGCGTTTGTGCTGCCCGTTTTAGACAAAATAATTAAGACCAAAAAAGGCGGCATTAATACATTAATTATTGCGCCAACGCGTGAGCTTGTGTTACAAATTGACCAGCAAATAGAAGGCATGGCTTATTTTTGCGGTGTAAGTTCCATTGGCATTTATGGCGGTAACGATGGAATAACATGGGAACGTCAGGCGAAGTCTCTACGTGAAGGTGTTGACATAGTAATTGCTACTCCAGGAAGGTTGATCGCGCTACTACAATCGGGCGATGTGAAATTTGAAACCATTGAACATTTAATTTTAGATGAGGCTGATCGGATGTTGGATATGGGTTTTGCGGATGATATAAAAACCATTTTAAATTACGTTCCCGAGAAACGGCAGACAATCATGTTTTCGGCAACGATGGCACCGAAAATTAGAAAGCTGGCAGCACAGATGTTGGTTAATCCAGAATCAATAAACATTGCTATTTCCAAGCCGGCTGCGGGTATTGTGCAGCAAGCTTATGTTGTTTTTGATAACCAAAAAGAAAAATTATTAAAGGAGATTTTAAAGAATGAAGATTATTCTTCGATCATTATTTTTTCGTCGACTAAAGAAAAGGTAAAAGATTTATACAATACTTTTAGCACTTTAAAATATTCGGTAAAAGGGTTTTCATCAGACCTTGAACAGCCCGAACGTGAAGAAATAATGCGCGATTTTAAAGCAAAGCGTTTGCGTATTTTAATTGGTACAGATATTTTATCGCGTGGAATTGATGTTGATGGAATTAGTTTGGTAATTAATTTTGATGCGCCTCCCGATCCGGAAGATTACATACATCGGATAGGCCGAACCGCACGGGCGGAAAAGGCGGGCGTGGCTATCACCTTTATCAACGAAAAAGATCAGCCACGGTTTGCCCAAATTGAAGCGCTTATGGGAATTGATGTAATTAAAATGCCAATTCCCGAACAGTTTGGCCCGGGGCCGGAATACAATCCGGATGCTGCAAAGAAAAAGTTTGATAAACCGCGTGGTTTTGCCGGAAAATCAAAAACAGGAAATGGCCAACGCTCGGGTAATAAAAAACCATTTCATGGCCCCAGAAAAGCGTAACTATTTACTCAAAAAACTATATCTAAAACTTTAAAAATAAGCATTAACACTCCTGTGCGTCCTTAGCGATTATTTTTGGGCTCTCAGCGGTTAAACTCTAAATAACATGAATTCTAAATTTACAAGTCTCGAACAAAAACAAGCTGAAGCACTTTTAGGTGGCGGACAAAAACGCATTGATGCACAACATAAAAAAGGTAAGTTAACTGCGCGAGAGCGTTTGCATTTTTTATTAGATGAAGGAAGTTTTGAAGAAATTGGAATGATGGTAACGCACCGCAGCAAGGATTTTGGATTAGAAAAAGAACAATATCTTGGTGACGGTGTAGTTACCGGTTACGGAACTATTAATGGTCGATTAGTTTATGTATTCTCACAGGATTTTACAGTTTTTGGAGGATCGTTATCGGAAACACACGCCGAGAAAATTTGTAAAGTGATGGACCTTGCCATGAAAAACGGCGCGCCATTTATTGGATTGAACGATAGTGGTGGTGCACGTATTCAGGAAGGTGTAGTAACGCTCGGCGGTTACGCTGATATATTTTACCGCAACGTAAGGGCGAGCGGCGTTATACCGCAATTGTCTGGAGTTATGGGCCCTTGCGCGGGTGGCGCAGTTTATAGTCCTGCTATTACGGATTTTATTTTAATGGTGGAGAATACAAGCTACATGTTTGTAACCGGCCCCAATGTT
>JAYTBK010000454.1:0-6879 GCA_043737035.1 Bacteroidota bacterium
TTGTTTAAATTTTCGTCTTCCCAGGTTTCCGGCGGCGAATCAAAAATATAAAGATTTTGCGATATCTTATTTTTTAAGTTTAAGGTCTTTCCAATAAACCTTCTTAAATTTTTTCCAGATATATTTAATTTACCTTCGTTCTCTAAATATTCTATTTGATGATTTGTGCCTTCCAATAAAATATCACTTTGATCGGAGTAATAATCTAAAGCCACGCTGTGTGAAACGTTTAACATGATAAGTCGTAGCGTTTCACTATCAGAATTTGTTATTTCTATTTTGTTATACCCAAAAGAATTATGGCGACTATTTGTTTCAATCGAAAATTCTTCAAACAATTTATTTTCAAAACGGTTCTTTGTGTACTGGCCCATCAATTTAAAAAACTCCGCTATTTTCATCGCGTCATAATTTAAAAAGCAAATCACCCCGTACTTAAAAACGTATACGTATTGTTCTTCGCTGTTCTTATAAAACAGTTCATCTAAACTCGCGTACTTTAAGTCAGCAGTAAAATCCGATTTAAATGATTTTAAATCGATGCTTTCGGAATATTGATAAGCGTGAACTTTAAACATTTTTTCTAATTGAAACACAAAGGTAGTATAAACTAAAAAAGTGTGGGTAATATGCCCACACTTTTAAATATAAAATATAATTTAACTATGCAACTGTTGTCAATACGCTGTTCATGCTTCTAACCGCATCTGCACTTTTACTAAACAATGCTTTCTCTTCGTCGTTCAAATTAAAATCTACAATTTTCTCCCAACCGTTTTTTCCAATAATAACGGGCACTCCCATGCAAATGTCTGTTTGGTCGTATTCACCTTCTAACAAAACGCTGCAGGGAATTAATTTTTTTTGATCGTTTAGGATACTGTCAACGATAGTAGCAACTGCTGCTCCTGGGGCGTACCAAGCAGAAGTGCCAAGCATACCGGTTAACGTAGCGCCGCCAACCATTGTGTCAGCCGCAATTTTTTTAAGTGTATCGGCATTTAATGTTTGCGATACCGGTAAGCCGTTATAGGTTGCCAGGCGCGTTAGTGGAATCATAGTTGTATCGCCGTGGCCACCAACAACAACGCCTTGTACGTCGCTTGCAGGAGCATTTAAAGCCTGAGATAAATAACAATTAAAACGGGCGCTATCTAACGCGCCGCCCATGCCTATAATTCGGTTTTTAGGTAAATTACTTCCTTTTAAGGCAAGATAGGTCATTGTATCCATTGGATTAGATACAATAATAATTACCGCGTTCGGCGAATGTTTTAATACGTTTTCTGTTACTGTTTTAACAATACCGGCGTTAATTCCGATCAGCTCTTCACGTGTCATTCCAGGTTTACGCGGAATGCCCGAAGTAACAACAACCACATCACTGTTGGCTGTTTTAGCGTAATCGTTAGTGCTACCGCTAATTTTAGTATTAAAACCGTTTAACGAAGCTGTTTGCATTAAATCCAGTGCTTTACCTTCTGCAAAGTTTTCTTTAATGTCTAATATTACTACTTCGCTTGCAATTCTTCTTAACGCGATATATTCTGCGCATGTTGCACCTACGTTACCGGCGCCTATTACTGATACTTTTGTCATAATTAATTATTGAGTTTTAGATTTGTTGTTTTATTGAGTTGATGAAGTTTAATTATTGGAGCAAATTTAAATTATTATCTGAATAATTCTTTTAATTCACTATCTCAATAACTCAATAATTGAATTAAGCGTCAATTTTTGCGTACTTGGCATTTTGCTCAATAAATTCTCTGCGTGGAGGAACTTCATCGCCCATTAACATGGCAAAAGTCCGGTCTGCCTCGGCGGCGCTGTCAATGTTAACTTGGCGGAGTGTGCGCGTAGAAGGATCCAAAGTAGTTTCCCACAATTGTATCGCATTCATCTCGCCCAAACCTTTGTAACGTTGCACATGTACGCTGTCAGATTTTTCTCCACCCATTTCTTTTATAGCAATGGTTCGTTCTTCATCATTCCAACAATAGCGGGCATCTTTGCCTTTTTTAACCTGATATAAAGGTGGCGCTGCAATATATATATGTCCTTTTTCGATCAATTCTTTCATGTGCCTGAAAAAGAAAGTAAGGATGAGCGTTGTAATATGCGAGCCATCTACATCGGCATCACACATAATAACCACCTTATGATAACGGAGCTTCTCCATGTTCAATGCGCGATCGTCTTCTTTAGTGCCGCGAAACACACCAAGAGCTGTAAAAATATTTTTTATTTCCTGATTTTCATAAATCT
This sequence comes from Bacteroidota bacterium, assembly GCA_043737035.1. GTDB lineage: Bacteria > Bacteroidota > Bacteroidia > B-17B0 > Aurantibacillaceae > UBA4416. The sequence continues at coordinate 2,269 of JAYTBK010000454.1, forward strand.
GGTATTCCATTGCCTTTTCCACGTTCAGTATTTTCCCCCGTAAGGGAAGAATTGCCTGAAAATCGCGGTTACGGCCTTGTTTGGCTGTTCCACCGGCCGAATCCCCTTCCACTAAAAATAATTCGCACGCATAAGGATCGTTGTTTGCGCAATCGGCAAGTTTTCCGGGCAAACCCGAACCCGACATTACCGATTTGCGTTGAACCATTTCACGCGCCTTACGGGCGGCATGGCGGGCAGTAGCTGCTAATACTACTTTATCAACGATTAAACGCGCTTGTTTAGGATGTTCTTCAAGATAATTGTTTAAGGCTTCGCTGATAGCCTGATCCACTGCGCCTGTTACTTCACTATTGCCTAATTTTGTTTTAGTTTGCCCTTCAAATTGGGGCTCTTGTACTTTAACGGAAACTACTGCAGTTAATCCCTCACGAAAATCATCGCCGCTAATTTCAAATTTTATGTTTTTAAACATGCCATTTTTTTCGGCGTAGGTTTTTAAAGTTCGTGTTAATCCTCTTCGGAAACCGGCTAGATGTGTACCACCTTCATGCGTATTGATATTGTTTACGTAACTTTGAATACTCTCGCTGTACGAATGGTTATAAAGCATGGCAACCTCAACAGGAATACCGTTTTTTTCTCCTTCAATGTGGATTACATCATCCATCAGTTTTTCTTTTCCACCATCAATGTACCTTACAAATTCCATTAGGCCGCCTTCGCTATGAAATGTTTCGGTATAGATCACTCCATTCTCATCTTTATTGCGTTCGTCTTCTAAAAGAATGGTAATGCCTTTATTTAAAAAAGCTAGTTCGCGCATACGGTTAGCAAGTGTGGCGTAATTATATTCTCCGGTAGTAAAAATGCTTAGATCGGGAGAAAAAGTAACTGTTGTTCCTCTTAAATCCGTATCACCAATTTCCTTTGCAGGAAACTGAGGTATTCCTTTTCTAAATTCCTGTATTGTAATTTTACCATCACGGTATACTTCCGCGATAAGCGGATCAGACAGCGCATTTACGCAGCTCACCCCTACTCCGTGCAAACCACCCGAAACTTTATAGGTGTCTTTATCAAATTTTCCGCCCGCATGCAAAACCGTCATTACCACTTCAAGCGCACTTACGCCAAGCTTAGGATGAATACCTGTAGGAATACCGCGCCCATTATCTTTTACGCGAATGGAATTGTTTTCAAGAATAGTAACAATAATTTTATCACAATGCCCTGCAAGTGCTTCATCAATTGAATTATCAACAACCTCATATACCAAATGATGTAAACCTTTAATACCGATATCACCAATATACATGGCAGGTCTCTTTCTTACTGCTTCCAATCCTTCTAATACCTGTATGTTATCGGCACCGTAATTTCCCTTATCCGTAGCGGTTGATTCTTCCATAAAACTTGCTTGCTGTTTTTATTTGATTAATCATTAAATATATCGATTTTATTAGCGTTTTAGGCTGTTTATTTAAATCATTTTACTAACAATGTGTTAATAAAATGGAGTTGTTTTTAATGTAAATACTATTGTATGGCTATAAGGTTTAATTTGAAATTAACTGCCGTGCGAATTAACTTTTCAATGCGTATTTTTACACTTCAAAATCATTAATATGTCAGATATTTTTTCAACTGAAGCACTTTTAAGTTTAATTCCTTTAACGTTAATGGAAATTTTACTTGGCATTGATAATGTAATTTTCGTATCGATTGTATTAAACCGTTTACCAAAAGAACAAACGAAACGCGCTAGTTTAATTTGGATGGTTGTAGGCATTATTATGCGCTTGCTGTTTTTATTTATACTAGGATATTTAATAAAAGACGATGTGCATTTGTTTAATGTTGGAAAACACGCGGTTGAACTAAAAGACTTAATTATGTTGGCCGGCGGTTTATTTTTACTAGTGAACTCAACCCTTGAAATTCATAACAAACTCGAAGGTGAAGATCCTGATGAAGAACTCAATAGAAATAAGAAAAAAGGAAGTTCTTTTAAAGCGATTATGTTACAAATAATTTTAATTGACGCCGTGTTTAGTATTGATGGTATTGTTACTGCAATTGGCATGGCTAACAATATTATAATAATGATGATAGCGGTAATAATAAGTATGTTTATTATGTTTTATTTTGCCCCGAGAATTTCCGCTTTTATACACAAACACCCAACGTTTAAAATACTTGCTTTATCTTTTTTAGTTTTGATAGCAGTGCTGTTGGTAATAGAAGGAATACATATTGATAAAGTTGAAATCCCGAAGGGGTACATTTATTTTGCCATGGCATTTTCGTTTGGTGTGGAACTTCTCAACCTTAAATTTAGAAAGGTTCATAAACCCGTGGAATTAAGAGTACCCACACTTAAAGAAGATACTAAATAAAATACCGAGTTTTTACAACGAATTCAATTTGTGGTTTTTTAAGTGCAGAAAAAATATCATGTTTTAAAACGGAACAAAACTCAAACCAAGCATAAAGTTAAACCGTTGACTCGGGTATTTTTCCCAACGATAATAACGCGTATTGGCAAGGTTATTTAATTTTACAAAAAACGACAGCATTTTAGTATATCTGTATTCCGCCGCTAGGTTAATATCGGCGTAACCTTTTAAAAGTTTTGGTTGTGTTGTGTAAACCAAATTATTTTCTACTTGCGTTAATGCAAACTGATTGCCAATAAAAAACATATCGGCTTTTAAAATTATTTTACTTCTCAAATTATAAATGGCCGACAATGTCATATCAAAATTTGGTTTATGATAAGCTCGTTGTAAATTTTTGGGCGTATACATGTAATAATTTCCCTTGGCAATAAAATGTATTTTTTCTTTGTATTGGTAATTAACGCAGCCTGATACGTTAAACAAGTTTGTATTATCATATACTACCGCAAATTTATTGTCGAGCGTTGTATTATCTGTATAATCAATTACAAAAAAATGCATACTATCAATAATGCTGTAACCGGCTTTTGCATCGTAACTTGTTTTAGATGTAAGATTACCTTTAACGCCGCCAAACACATTAAACTTTGTATTGGTATTACGGTAATTAATTTGCGGTTTAATAAACGGATTTTCGTTAGAAAGGCTCCTTAATGAATTTTTTTGTAAGCCGCCGGTAATTCCCGCATACGGAATAATAACATTATCATATACATCATACTGCGCGTTAATTTGTGGGTAAAAATAAAATTTTGTTGTGTTTTGATTACTCATCGCATCTAAAACAGCGCTTAAACCAATATCAGCTTTCCATTTTTTTCCGGCAGCCAAAAAGTAAGGATTGAGTCGCGCAATCACATCAGTAAATGTATCATTTGGTAATTTATGGTTGTAATAGTCTAAATCAAAATTTGCAAAAAGGTGTTCTTTATTTATAAAGGTGTTAAACATTGAATTTAATTTCACATTATTTTCTGCAACATTATACAGATCGGTTAAATTGTAATAAGCTAATTTAATGGTATGATTTATTTTTGAGCTGTCTGTAAAGTGGCTTTGCAAAATGAGTTTCGGTTCAAATAACTGGTATCGTTGTTTAATAAAATCCTTATTTACTTTATTTTCTGTTGTATCAAATCCATAAAAATGCACAACGTTACGTTTATAATTAAATTCGCCGGTTAATGTATGCTTCTTGTAAAATTTCTTTCCAAAAATTTCCGCTTCATTATCGCTATAACCGCTGTATCCAACATCTCGCAGGTGCGAGGCCGACGACAAATGCTTGTAATGCGCGCCGTACGCCACATCGCGGGTGCGTAAACTGTTTAACCAAAATTCTCCATAAGGTGTGGTATAATTTCCAAAGCCAACTTTTAATAGTGCGCGGTAAAGTTTTGCTAAAGGTTCATTTTGCATTTTTGCCGCATCAATTGGTATTACCTCATACTTTTTAACAAGCGGCTGCGATTGTATAGCGTAATTTATATTTTCAATCTTTTTTACGGTATCTTTTATTTCAGGCAAATCGCCCAGCATTACTGCATCTTTAATCGTAGGCTTAAATTCGCTTTGATTAATAACCGTATAATCTTTGATCCCGTTCTGCCCAAAAGCCGTCAGCACGTAGCCCAAAAGAAGTAATGCTATAAATAAGCATTGTAGTTTTTTTACAAGCATTTTTCGTTTATCTACTTGTTTTTCCTGATAGGCAAATTTATGATACCTTTCCGTTTCGGAAATTGAGGAACCGTTATGCATTTTACTGTATCTCATGTAAAAATTAATCTTTTTAAGTTGTCGTTAAAATAAAATACACACTATTATTTATCGTTTATTTTTATTTTTTTTAGGGAATCTTGTTTTGCATCATACATCTGGTCAAACAAATCTTTATCGCCACCTTGTTCTTTAAAATCAATTTTAAGATTGTTTGTAGGTTTACCTTCCGAATTAATAAGTGCTTTCTCTATTTTTATTCTCTCAAGTTTTGTATTTGCTTCATCAATGTATTGTTGTTTTGGCTTGCCGTCTAATACGGTTTGTAACATCAGCTCGGCGTCAGTATATTCGGCACGCGCAATATATGCGTCAGCAAAAAGCAGCAAGCCTTTCGTATTCCATTCGTCGTTTGAATAATCGTATCCGA
>JAYTBK010000455.1:0-2721 GCA_043737035.1 Bacteroidota bacterium
TATACGCACCGAAGGCAAAATTAGGATCCACAATAAAATAAATACCTACCATTGGCTCTATATAAGCATTCGCAAACACCGGAATGTAGCCGCTTCGTGTGGTATCCTTTTCCGTATACTCTAGGCCATAATATTTACCCGATTGATATCCCATATTAAAGGAAATTGTGGTAAAGGCATTTTCTTTAAAAAAATGATCGTAACCTAATTTTAAATAACCCCCGTGCATTTGCATACTGGCGTTGATGCGGGGTTTTGTATTTTCCCTAAAATACCGTTGTGCTTTAAAGTTGCTATATGTGTAACCAATGCCAAAAAAATAATTCGATGTCAATTTACAACTAATACCAAATTCACCAGTAAACACACCGGAAAAAGAATTTCGGTATTGCTCACTCGAAATTATTTTGGGAATACCAACGTTGGCACGCATCGCAAATGTTGGGAGATCGGGTGATCCCGGAAAATTATCCTGCGCGATAATTCGATGACTCACTAAAAAAAACATTACACATAAAAAATAGCTAACAATGTAATTGTATTTTGTTTTCGAGATCATAAAAAGTTAAACGTTGAATTAATGAATTGTAGGTCTAGTAAGTAATACGCATTTACTGACACCTTATTGTTTTTACCCGGCAAATTTCGTTTCGAAATCTTTCATAGTCTCAACAAGTACCTCAACACTTTGCAATGGTAATGCATTGTACATCGATGCCCTGTAACCGCCAACATCCCTGTGCCCGCGTATGCCATCAATTTGAGCATCTTTCCATAGTTTATCAAACTCTGGTTCCAGTTCCGTTTTAGTTAGTAAAAAACAAGCGTTCATATTGCTTCTGTCTTCTTTGGCAGTTGTGCCAACAAACATGGAATTGCGATCTATTTCGTTGTATAACAAATCGGCTTTTTGCTGATTAACCTTTTCAATTGCGGCAATGCCACCATTTTGTTTTAACCAACGCAGCGTTAACATCGTTACATACACCGGAAACACAGGTGGTGTGTTGTACATCGACTCACCTTTTATGTGCACATTATAATCGAGCATCGATAATAGTTTACGTCCGGTTTTACCAAGTACATCTTTTTTTACCATGACCATCGTGCTTCCGGCCGGACCAATATTTTTTTGTGCACCCGCATAAATTAACGCGAAATCTTTTGCATTCACCTTCCTACTAAAAAGGTCAGAGCTCATATCGCACACCATCGGAATATCCGATTTTGGAAAACTTTTCATTTGCGTTCCGTAAATTGTGTTGTTTGATGTGATGTGCAAATAATCCGCGTCTTTAGGAACCTCATATCCTTTAGGAATATAATTGAAATTTTTATCTTCCGATGAAGCAATTACTTTTGTATTACCAATAATTTTTGCTTCTTTAATAGCCTTACTCGCCCAAACACCAGTGTTTACATAAGCTGCATAGCCATTGTCGGTTAATAAATTATACGGTACCATGGCAAACTGTGTGCTTGCGCCTCCGCCTAAATATAAAACTTCATATTCATCGCCTACTTCAAATAATTCTTTAATTAAGGCTCGTGCTTCATCCATAACGGCAACATAATTTTTGCTGCGGTGCGAAATTTCCAATAAGGATAAATTCATGTTATCAAAATTGATACAAGCTTCCGCCGACTGTTTTAAAACATCTAAAGGTAAAATTCCGGGACCGGCACTAAAATTATGAATTTTTGACATGATGGTTTTTTTAGGTTTGTGATTCAAAAGTAATAAATCTATCAATACTAACCGACTAAAAATAACACGCATGGCTAAAGCATATGCTATGGTTGAGATGTATCTTAGTTTAAGAGCTTTACCCCCATTACCTCCGCTATTAGCGTAAATTTATAATTACCACTTGGATTTTTATTTATTGACATTAACAGGAGGCAGGCTCGTTATTCGACTTGCGATTATTGCGAATTAACACGAGATAAAAATTAAAAAAACTATTTTAGAAATTATAGTACAAACCAACTTCAGAACCGATGCTGTAGCTGTAGGTTTTAACGGGAACATCAAACTTAGAATTAATAACAGTAAAAATGGGTTCAATGCGCAGCGATAATTTTTTTGAAAGTATACGTTCAACGCCAAAACTGCCACTCAATGCAAAATTTAAAGTCACGTCGATGGCACTCGAACGGTTTGTTTGAACGTTTCCATCGGGCGTTTTTAAAAACGATTTATTTACGTAAGAAATGTGTGTTGCTAAATAGGCGCCCAACGAAGCATATAACTCCCAATTAGTTTTTTGCAGAAAACTATAATTAAATTTAATCGGCACCAGCACATACCGGTTTTTATAAATATAACGTACGCTTGTGCCCGGCGGGTATGCGGCAAGGGGTTGACTTATACAAAATCTGTAAATTTTTTAGTAGCGACACATTTTTCAGTAAATAAAATTCCGGTTTCAAACGCAAAACGTTTTTTAAAACGCCGTCCGTATTTAACACCCGCGGTTAAACCAAAATGGGCTATATCGTAATTATTCCTATAATCAACAATAAATTGGTAGGCCGCCGATGAATTTACAATTCGGTAATTATACTCGGGAGAAAAGAATACACCTACATAATATTTCTTAGGGGAAAGCGAATCGTTTTGAGCTCTTAACGATAAAAGTGGCATGCCACATAGCAAAAAAATAATATACTTTGTTGATGTCTTTATCATTTTCTCTTTACAGCAATATGTTTACAATC
>JAYTBK010000456.1:0-6782 GCA_043737035.1 Bacteroidota bacterium
ACAAAATACCGTGGCCAGTTTGAAGAGCGTATGAAAGCCGTGATGAACGAGTTGGAGAAAAATACAGATGTTATTTTATTTATTGATGAGATCCATACCATTATTGGTGCCGGAGGCGCAAGTGGAAGTTTGGATGCAAGCAATATGTTTAAACCGGCTTTGGCGCGTGGTGAAATACAATGTATTGGCGCAACAACCTTGGATGAATACAGGCAGCACATTGAAAAAGATGGAGCGCTTGAGCGCCGTTTCCAAAAAGTAATTATTGAACCCGCAACGCAGGATGAATCGTTACAAATATTAAATAATATAAAAAGTAAATACGAAGATCATCACAACGTTACTTACACACCAGAGGCAATTAAAGCCTGTGTGAGCTTAACTGCAAGGTATATTACAGACAGGCATTTACCTGATAAGGCGATTGATGCATTGGATGAGGCAGGATCACGCGTTCATATTACGAACATCAACGTTCCGGAAAACATATTGGACCTGGAGAAAAAAATGGACGATATTAAAGAACTGAAAAATCAGGTAGTGCGTTCACAAAAATATGAAGAAGCGGCAAAATTACGTGATACCGAAAAACAGCTTCAAACGCAATTAGAAGTTGCCAAAAAAGCTTGGGAAGAAGAAACAAAACAAAATCGTGTTACTGTTACCGAAGATAATGTAGCCGAAGTTGTTTCGATGATGAGCGGGGTTCCTGTACAGCGTATTTCTCAAAACGAAGGCGATAAGCTAGTTAAAATGGTGGAGATGCTTAAAGGAAAAGTAATCGGACAGGATGAAGCGTTGAAAAAAGTGGTTAAAGCAATACAGCGTAACCGTGCAGGATTAAAAGATCCGAATAAACCAATTGGATCATTTATATTTTTAGGTCCTACAGGCGTTGGTAAAACACAGTTGGCAAAAATACTTGCTAAACATTTGTTCGATAACGACGAAGCTTTAATTCGCATTGATATGAGCGAGTATATGGAAAAATTTGCGGTAACCCGTTTAATTGGTGCTCCTCCGGGATATGTTGGTTATGAGGAAGGCGGACAGTTAACCGAAAAAGTACGTCGTCGGCCGTATGCTGTTATCTTATTGGACGAGATTGAAAAAGCGCATCCTGATGTTTTTAATATGTTGCTTCAAGTGTTGGATGATGGAATTTTAACCGACAGTTTAGGACGAAAAATCGATTTTAAAAATACAATCATTATTATGACATCGAATATTGGTGCGCGCCAGTTAAAAGATTTTGGACAAGGTGTTGGTTTTGGGACAAAAACACGTGAAGAGAACGTGGAAGAAAGCAATAAAGGTGTAGTAGAAAACGCATTGAAAAAAGCATTTGCACCAGAGTTTCTAAATCGTATTGATGATGTTGTGATGTTTAATTCGTTAGTAAAAGAAGACATTCATAAAATTATTGATATTGAATTGAATAGTCTTTTTTTACGTGTAAACAATCTTGGGTATACAATTAAGATTACCGATGCCGCAAAAGATTTTATTGTGGACAAAGGTTATGATGCACAATACGGAGCAAGACCGTTAAAACGTGCCATTCAAAAATATCTTGAAGATCCGATGGCGGAAGAAATCATTAAAAGTAATTTAGCGGAGGGAGATCAAATAGAAATTGATTACGATGCTAATTCCAAAGAAATTACAGTAAAAACAGTTCGACCTAAAGCTAAAAAAAAGAAGGAAGATAGTTGATCAGTTTCTGATAACATATAAAAAAATCCCAGTTACATTTCAGTAATGGGGATTTTTTTATTTGGATACAAATGGATTGGTTTAGTGTCTTTTTTCAAGCGAAATTATAATGGTCGCTATATTAAAATGGATAAACATCCGTTACATAACGATCGTTATTTGTAAAGCTCGTAAAAGTATTTGTTGAAACTTTATAAATGTATGAAATCGAACTTGCCGATATTGAAACGGTAACCACCACACGATCGCCATCACTAGCTACTTTAGCATTCATATAAGAAAAGCTCCCGCTTATGGTTGTAATGGTTTTAGAAACTGAAGACTTGGCCGTCATATCTATGATTTTCAATTTTAGAGTGCCGCCATCATTGTAAGGGATAAACGCTTTTTGTGTATCAAATGAAAAACAACCGTTCCCTACATCACTTGCCGATAAAGGAAGAAAATTTTCCGCATAGTAAACGGTGCCCGCCCCGCCATCTCCTGTCCTATCAATAATATTAAGGCGATTATACCCAAAGTTAGTTTCTCTACTAATAACGTAATTACCATTGGTTGAAATATCGTCAATCATGCTACCCCATGTAAAAATTTGTGTGTTGCCTGTACCATCGGTATTTATGGAGTACAAGGTGTTGGTGGATCCCTGAACTGTGTAGTACACTTTATTATTTAAACCAGCTTTTACTGATCCAATATACGCTGTACCTCCCGGAATGGAATACAATAGGCCGTCGTTGCTACCGTTGCTATTAGAGATACGGAGTTCTTTAGTGTAAACAGCTGCCGAGCCCGAAAAATTACTCTGACTGATACCATAAACCAATTTTGTGCCGTCAATAGCCGGACTAAAATCCATGATGTAACTACTGGTATTTAATGTTTTATTAATGATAGTGGTTTCGTTTGCGCCTGTTTCGGTAATGGTTTTTACTTTAGCAGTATCTATTACATAAATAGCCAGAGGGCCAGTATTAACTGTTCCGCCGGTGGTTGTTCCTGCCGTTGTAGTTCCTGTAGTTGTTACTACCGGAGAATTGTCGGGCTCAGGAGTTGATTTTTTTTTACAAGAGCCAATTAATACGATTAATGTAAGACTTGTTAGAATAATTTTTTTTATCTTTTTTAGTCGAGGTTAGCCTTTTAATTTTTCTTGGTAAAAATAATTAAAGCTACTTGCTTGTTAATACCCACCAGTACGGATTTTAAATTTTTGGTAAATAAAAAAGCACCGATGATAAAGCGGTGCTTTTACGGATGTTCACTTGATGTATATTTCATTAATTTATCCACGAAAGACTGGTTTTTTTTAGTGCTAAATGAAAATTTTTCTGCTCCTAGCGCAAGATTATCGTTTATTAATACGAGTTGTAGACCTTCTTTTTCTTTATTTATGTCGAAACTAACTTCGTAAGTTCCCTCAAAATATTGATTCAAAGTGGATATATCTACATAAAATTTCTTGTTTTTTTCGTAGACTTTCCATTTACCTTTTTCGTTTCTATCTTCTTTTAAATAAGTATTTCGAGTAACAATTCCGGGTAACTCTACAGAACCATCCTTGTGAAATTCAATATGATTCAACGTCAAATTATATAACAAAATCGTGTCTTTATGGCTTATAAATATAATTGCATATTCGCCAACCAACCCTTCCTTAATCAACTCTTCCTTTTCACAACTCGAAAATAAAAAAGTAAGTATCGTTAATATAGTAATAAAAGACGTAGTTCTCATATTTTCATTAGTCTAATGAGAGTGTATTTTGATAAGAACCACCATCAGAACTTTGATCGAAATCCTGATCTGAAACTGGTATAAAGAGAGGTTCCTGTTTATAGCCATGTCGTCTTTTTGCATGCTATTGGTGAATTTGTTGAGTAAGTAACCATCTACATGGCGGCCTTTAGTTAATAATAATAATTTACCCCAACAATTCTTTTACGATCTGAGAAACTAATTTACCATCTGCTCGTCCTGCAATTATTTTGTTTGCCGCGCCCATAACTTTGCCCATGTCTGCCGCCGAAGAAGCACCAGTTTGTTCAATGGCTTTTTTAATTTCAGCACGTATTTCATTTTCACTTAATTGTTTGGGTAAGTACTCCTCCAATATTAATGCTTGCGCGTTTTCATCTTCAGCAAGGTCGGCACGGTTTTGTTGTATGTAAATATCCGCGGTTTCTTTACGTTTTTTATATTCTTTTTGTATGGCTTTAATTGCGTTTTCTTCCGTTAATCCCTCCGGCGAAGTTTTAAGCAATAAAATAACGGCTTTAATAGCTCTTACTGCTTCTAGGCGTTTACTGTTTTTGGCAAGCATTGACGCTTTTACGTCGGCATTAATTTTTTCTTCAATTCCCATAATATTTTTCTTCAAAGTTATAAAAAATCTAACGCATTTATTTGTTTATATCTGCAAATATTGCCTGCTTAATAAAGACTTTAAAATTTTATATTTACATAAAACATTACATGAAACCTAAAACAGCAAACTTACTTAATTCCGCAATTTTATTTTTAAGCGGCATTTACGGATATTTTTTTATTACTACCGCAACCGGAGAACATGCTCCAACCGCTCTAATTCCTACCTTTTTTGCAACGGTATTAATCATAATTGGTATTTTTTGGGAACGCGTACCAAAAATTGTTTCGCACGTTGTTATTTTGTTGACGCTGGTTTTACTTTTTATGTGTGTAGTTCGTTTTGTAAAAATTGATTTATGGGAAGCAAAAAAGTATCTTTTCCTTATTTGCATATTTAGTAACGCCGCCGCATTAAGCATTTTTATTAAGAGTTTTATTGATGCACGCAAAAAACCGGTGCAGAAATAAAATCTTTTTATACTATAATGTCTAAACCAAAAATGCAGTAATTTTACGTTGTGGAAAAGTATTTATCGGCACCTGTTTTTAAAGTTATAACCGCTTGTGCAGCAAAATTAAATGTAGAGGCTTATGTAATTGGTGGCTATGTGCGCGATATTTTTTTAAATCGGCAGTCGAAAGATATTGATGTAGTAACACTTGGCAAAGGAATTGAACTGGCCGAACAGGTGCATAAAACATTAGGCGCTGAATCGCATTTATCGGTATTTAAAAATTTTGGTACAGCGCAAGTTAAATGCGCTGATATTGAAATAGAATTTGTTGGTGCGCGCAAAGAATCCTACAACCGCGAATCGAGAAACCCTGTTGTGGAAGATGGAACGCTTGCCGATGACCAGAACAGACGCGATTTTACCATTAACGCACTAGCGATTTGTATTAGCGAAAATAATTTCGGAAAATTACTTGATCCGTTTAATGGGATTGACGACATTAAAAATAAAATAATACGCACACCACTGGATCCAGATATTACATACAACGATGATCCGTTGCGCATGATGCGTGCCATAAGGTTTGCCACTCAATTAAACTTTACCATCGAAGAAAATTCTTTAAATTCTATTATAAAAAATGTTCAACGTATTTCAATTATTTCTAAAGAAAGAATAACAGATGAACTCAACAAAATAATTTTATCACCGGTTCCTTCAATAGGTTTTAAATTACTTTTTAATACAGGACTTTTAAAATTGATTTTCCCGGAAATGTTAAAGTTACACGGTGTTGATACGGTTGAGGGCAACTCACACAAGGATAATTTTTATCATACGCTTGAAGTGTTGGATAATGTTGCTAAAAAAAGTAATGACCTTTGGTTGCGTTGGGCTGCTATTTTGCACGATATAGCCAAGCCTGCCACAAAACGCTACGAACCCGGGCGTGGTTTTACGTTTCATGGACATGAAGTAAAAGGCGCACGAATGGTACCTAAAATATTTGAATCGCTTCGCTTACCGCAAAATGAAAAAATGAAATTTGTTCAGAAACTTGTTCTGTTGCACCTGCGGCCAATTGTGCTTGCTAAAACCGAAATTACCGATAGCGCGTTGAGGCGTGTTTTATTTGAAGCGGGAAATGATGTGGATGATTTGATGGATTTATGTGAAGCCGATATCACCACCAAAAATCCGTTTAAGGTGAAAAAGTATTTGGAAAATTTTGAAATCGTGCGCGAAAAATTAACCGAGCTTGAGGAAAAAGATAAGCTAAAAAACTGGCGGCCTCCGGTTAGCGGCGAGGAAATTATGAGTATTTTTAATTTACATCCATGCAAAATGGTGGGAGAACTTAAAAACGCTTTACGTGATGCCATACTCGACGGACTAATACCTAACGAGAAGGAAGCTGCGCTTTTATTTTTAGCTAAGAAAGCGAAAGAATTTGTTTAAATTTATCTTACCGAAGTAAAAATTATGGCAACCGGAATACACAACGAATTTAAAGTATTGGCCGAGCAGGCAGATTATAGTCAGTTATCGCGACGGTTACTGGATTTGAGTGTGGATTATAATTTAGATCCAGAAACAGAGCAGCAAATTTATCTTTTTAGAAGAGAATTTTTGTATTCGTCTCAGACAGAAAAATCTGTGTTAGAGGAAAATGCAAAGCAAATTTTAAACGCAATACAATCCATTGAGCTGCCAGAGGGTTTAAACCAAAATAATAATTTAGTGTGCGATGCTAAAAATATTAGCAAGCGTTTTGTAAACGGAGGTTCGCCGTTTGTGTTACAACCGCTCGACGTTAGCCTTCACTTCGGGCAGATAACAGGTATTGTTGGTGAAAATGGAAACGGTAAAACAACATTGTTGCGCATACTTGCCGGTGAACTTTCGAGTGATACAGGTTCAATTTCTTATCCTGCCCTGTATGCCGATGATACAAACTGGTACAAAGTAAAATCGGAATTTGTTTTTATTCCACAACGCATACCAAAATGGTTTGGTAGTTTGCTCGACAACCTTCGTTTTTTTGCAAGCATACACGGAATGACGGATGTAGAAAATACTAAACAAATTGAATATGTATTATTTAGGTTGGGTTTGGATAAATTTAGAAACTTAAAATGGAGTGAACTTTCGAGCGGGTACCGTTTAAGGTTTGAACTTGCAAAAGCAATTATGCGCCGGCCGAAATTAATTTTATTGGATGAGCCGCTTGCAAATTTAGAT
>JAYTBK010000457.1:0-2696 GCA_043737035.1 Bacteroidota bacterium
CAGCAGGCAGTTCTGCATTACTTATTTGCAATGGCAATTCAACTACGTTAACCGCAACTTCAACGGGCACTGTTAATTGGTACAGTACATCAACATCTACAACAGTATTGGGCTCTGGAACTTATACAACACCGGTATTATCTGCCGGAACGTACACGTATTTTGCGGGAACAACTACTTGCACTAACAGCATTACAAGGGCTACAATTACAGTTACGGTGAACGTTTGTACAAGTTTGGAAAATCTTCAAACTTCAAACTACATTTCCGTTTTTCCAAACCCGTTTGATCGTCAATTTGTAATAAGTACACCAACTGTTGAAGGCTTGAATTATGAAGTAACAAACAGCATCGGACAAATTGTTATCACGTCATCCGGCTTACCAACGCAAAATACAATTGTAAATATGGACGGACACGCGGCAGGCATTTATGTTATAAAAATATACAGTAATAAAACGTTGGTGAAGATCGAAAAGGTCATCAAAAAATAATTGCATAATTTATTTCGTTGGCATTTTAGTTGAATTATTTGGATAAATCACAACCCGATGATCCATTTAAACTTTCAACGAAAATGTACTTTACTTAGCTTCTTTTACTCACTTCCTCGTTGATATTTTTCGCAAGCAGACGGTTCAGCAGCACCGGCTGCATTTATACAGAATTCTTTTAAAATTATAAAAGTGAGGCTAGTTCGTCCGCAATTTAAAGCCGATAACCGGCAATCATTTTTTGGTTCGCAGCCTTTGCCTACTAATGCGTTTGATGTTGGTGTTTTTATTAAACGACAAATTGAGGTTAACGTTGGGTTACTATAGTTTAAACGGGCGTTTGAAAGATGCTACTAAAATAATAGCCAATGAAGAAACCGGAACATCCGTTAGTATGTATTAATGGCAGTAATAATACCGAACTCATTTATAAAAATGAACGATTTTACTCGCTGCGAATGCCATTAGAGCTATCAGCTGGATGTAACAAGTTTAAAAACCAATGATAATAAACATGTGGTAACAGGTTCCACAGAAGGAGCAATAATGTTTGCAAACTTTGGCGCTTCGGGTACTTTTAAACCCATGAGCTTTTTAGGATTAAAAGTTATTGTTGGGTACAGGAAAATGATTTTCAACCAAATGAAAGATTTCAATTGTAGTAGTTTTTCACATCGGTTTGTTTAAACTTTGATGCTCAAGAAATTATTACGGATATTAAAATTTATCGTTTAATGAAAAAGTATAAACGCGGTAACAAAATTGCCAATGGCGAAAACATTTTAATCAACTAAAAACAATTATTTATTAATACAAAATCGCACAAAAAAACCCTTTGCAACAGCAAAGGGTTTTTAAGTAATGCATAAAACTATATCATGTTAAGCAAATAAATGCTTTTGAGTATATTTTAGTCAGCAAGAGAAACGTTAACAGCGTTTAAGCCTTTTTTTCCTTGTTCTGTTTCATATTTTACTTCGTCATTCTCGCGAATGTCTTCATTTAAACCTGAAGCGTGTACGAAAATTTCTTGTCCGTTTTCGCCTTTAATAAATCCGAAACCTTTAGCTTCGTTAAAAAATTTTACTGTTCCTTTGTCCATTTGTTTTGTTGTTTGTTGTTCTAATTAAAGAACTGGTTATTATTTGTTTATTGTTTTTTAATTTTTCTTCCAATCATAAATCACTTCATTTATTGTTTAGAAAACTATTTTGTTCTAAAAAAAACATTTGTTTGATTAAATTGTAAAAAACAATTCGATAAAATTTAACGTTTTTCATTGAAGAATACAAATATACAAACATTTTTTAGATATCAAAAATTATTAACAAAAATATATAGTTACACTTTTTTTGCTGCTTCTATAAACGTTTGTACAAATTTCTGATGGTATAAATGTTGAATTAAACCATAATTATGTGGAATAATAAAAATTTAATTTTGTTAATTAAAAATCATATCTTTAATTACTTGTTTTCGATAGACGAAAATTCTCATTTAATATAAGTATCATGGCTAACAAAAATTCACTACAAGTTTTAATGGCAGATGATGATCAGGATGATCAATTCTTTTTTAAAATAGCTTTAGCTGCCTTAACCACGCCTACAGAATTAACAACTGTAAATGATGGTGAAGAATTACTAGAGTATTTAACGCAACCAGTAAAGGTATTGCCAGACATTTTATTTCTCGACATTAATATGCCACGTAAAAATGGTTTTGAAAGTTTGCGGGAAATAAAAGCAAATCCCAGATTAGCTAAACTGCCGGTTGTTATCTATTCAACAGCAATTTTAAACACAATAGCCGATAACTTTTTTAATTCAGGCGCACATTATTTTTTGAGCAAACGCGAACCTGATGATTTGCAAAATTTTTTAGAGTTTATTTTTAATTTGTACCTGACTACGGATTTTATAAAACCCCCACGATCGAAGTTTATACTAAACGCCCAAAAACCGGCTTAATTTAAAATAATGGCGAAAAAAAAACTGATCGACAAATTAAAAACTTCCAAATTATCCGTTAAAGAAAAAAACAAAGTTCCGATTGTAAATCCAAAAAAAACGAAGAATTTTACAGTTGTGGCCATTGGTTCCTCGGCCGGCGGACTGGATGCAGCAATAAAATTATTTTCGCATTTGTCTGCTAAAACGGGCATGGCTTATATTTACGTGCAGCATCTGAGCCCCGACTATA
>JAYTBK010000458.1:0-6744 GCA_043737035.1 Bacteroidota bacterium
ACCTGCGCCTTTACAAGTATATTTATTAAAAATATAAAATTTATGAATAAAACAATTCCTATTTTCACCGCAGCTAACCGATAAAAAACCGATCGTAACAGCTTGATCATTTATAAAATAAAATTGGTGTTGTTCAATTAAAAATTGGTGTGTAAGGCTATCCGAGCCATAAAATTTATTCAGCATATAATCAACCTGCTCTTGGCCTACGATGCCAACATAATGCGCGTTCCAAATTTCTTTAGCCATTATAGCTATTTGCTCCAGATCAGATTTTTGGGCCAACTTTAAGTGTATCATGCAATAAGTTTGTATCTTTACGCCGCAAACAGGGCGAAGCAGTTGTAAAATCAATAAAAAGTGAAACCAAATATACAGCAAAATATATCAATCAAAAACCGCCGCGCATCTTTCGATTATAGCTTTATAGAAACGTATACCGCAGGTGTTGTTTTGTTAGGTACCGAAATAAAAGCCATACGTGAAGGAAAGGCCTCATTAGTTGATAGCTTTTGTTATTTTCGCAAAGGCGAACTTTTTGTAAAAAACCTTAACATTAGCATTTACACCGAAGGTAATTTATACAACCATGAGCCTACACGCGAACGTAAACTTTTATTAAATAAACAAGAACTTACAAAACTTGCTAAAAAAATGGTTGATAAAGGGTTAACGATCATACCAACTGTATTATTTACCAATGATAAAGGTTTTGCGAAAATTGACATTGCAGTAGCTAAAGGCAAAAAAAATTACGATAAGCGTGACGATCTTAAAACCAAAGATTTAAACCGCGAACTCAGCCGAAATTTTAAATAATGTAAAACCAAATATCAATTCAATATGAAAATTATTTTATTATTAACTACACTTACTGTTATTTCAATTGCGTCAATTTCGTGTAAAACACATAAAGAAAACACTGCTGAAACTAATAATAGCACAGAAAATAAAGCAACAAAATATCGGTTAATTGTTTCGTTTGCCAGTATGGGCGCTGGTGCGGGATCGCCGGAACGAACCGCATTTAATGAATTTATAGAAAAGCATCAAAAAAAGCCTGTATACAAAACCGTGTTTTGGGGACGTGAAGGTGAAACCGATTATTGTTTTACGCTTAAAGGATTTTCTAAGGGCGAACAATTAGAATTTATAGAGCAAACAAAAAAAATTGCCGGTTCCAATAAACTGTTTATCCTAACAGAAAATGCAATTTGCCAACATACCGGCCGATAGTTTTTCAACAAAATGAAAGTTTTTAGCATTTAATTGTGCAAAATCGCATTGACAGCCCCACAGTATTATTTGTATTTTTGCACCCTAACTAATTAATATTTTATAATGAACGAAATTGGATTTAAAGCGCAAGATGCTTCTGTAGCCCAATTAGGCCTCGCAAATGTTGAAATGGCTTATTGGAATTTACATCCATCAGAACTGGTTGAAGAAACCATTGTTCGCGGACAAGGTGTATTAACTGATGTAGGTGCTTTAGCCATTGATACCGGCGAATTTACAGGCCGCTCGCCTAAGGATAAATTTGTAGTTTATGATGAAAATACAAAAGACAACGTTTGGTGGGGTGATGTTAATAACCGGTTTGAAGCAGACAAATTTGAAGCCCTTCATAACCGAATGCTTGCGTACTTAGGAAATAAAGAAATTTGGGTAAGAGATGCTTACGCGTGTGCGGACGCTGATTATAGAATAAATATACGCGTGGTTACTGAAACACCGTGGGCAAACTTATTCGCCTCTAATTTATTTTTGCGCCCTACGGCAGACGAAATAAAAACATTTAAACACGATTGGGTAATTTTAAATGCACCTGGTTTTATGGCCGATCCAAAAGTTGATGGAACACGCCAGCATAATTTTGCTATTATTAATTTTACAAAAAAAACAATTTTAATTGGCGGAACTGCCTATACGGGTGAAATAAAGAAATCCATTTTTGCCGTATTAAATTATATTTTACCACACCAAAAGAAAGTGCTTTCCATGCATTGTTCGGCTAATATTGGGAAGGACGGCGATACCGCTATTTTCTTCGGTTTATCTGGAACGGGTAAAACAACATTATCTGCCGACCCTGCACGGAAATTGATTGGTGATGACGAACACGGATGGGCCGATAACTCGGTTTTTAACTTTGAAGGAGGTTGCTATGCTAAATGCGTAGACCTTACCGCAGAAAAGGAACCTCAAATTTTTAACGCCATTAAATTTGGATCGTTATTAGAAAACATTAATTATTTTGAGGGAACTACTACCGTAAATTACGCCGATATTTCACGCACTGAAAACACACGTGTAAGTTACCCTGCAAGTTTTATTGATAATGCAGTTGAGCCTGCGATAGGAGCCGTACCTAAAAATATTTTCTTTTTAACCTGCGATGCATTTGGCGTGTTACCTCCAATATCCAAACTATCAAATGCCCAAGCGATGTACAATTTTATATCGGGTTATACAGCGAAGGTTGCAGGAACCGAAATGGGAATTACCGAACCAACAACAACATTTTCGGCATGTTTCGGGAAAGCATTTTTACCATTGCACCCAACAAAATATGCGGAGTTATTAGGAGATAAGCTAAAAAAACACAAAGTAAATGTTTGGTTGTTGAATACAGGCTGGGTTGGCGGCTCTTACGGAGTTGGCAGCCGCATTAAATTATCTTACACCCGTGCGTTAATTACTGCGGCTTTAAATGGTGAATTGGATAATACTGAATTTGGAACCACACCGTATTTTGGATTAAAATTTCCAAAATCTTGTCCGGGTGTACCAACCGAAATATTAGAACCACAAAACGCCTGGAAAGATAAAAATGCGTTTAATCAAACCGCGCAAAACCTTGCAGCGCAGTTTATTAAAAACTTTGAACAGTATGCCTCCGCGGCAAACGATGAAATTTTATCGGCTGCACCAAAGGTTGTAGCGCAAACGGTTTAGTGTTTATTTAAGAAATTTACTAAGAAAAATTGTGTGCGATTTTATGTATTTAAAAACCCCAACTGATATGTTGGGGTTTTTTGTTGTTAAGTCATCACCCCGGCCCCTCGGTAAAGGAGAGGGGTAAATGAATTTATATTTTGAGCACATTAAAAATATAAAGTTTTTATTCCCTCACCATTTTTTTACTGTCAATTACTTTACCATCGGCAATAAGCGTATAATGGTATAAACCGCTGCTAAGGTCGCTGGAAAAAACATTTACTTTACCTTTACCGCGTGTTTTTATATCAACCGTTTGGATGATTTGGCCTAAGGCGTTATAAAAAATAATTTGCGCTTTGCCAACGCTTACCGGCACATTGTAAGTAATGGTAGTTTGCTCAGCAAAAGGGTTAGGCACGTTTTGATCTAACACAATAGCATCTTTATCGCTTAGCTCAACATCAACTTGGTTTTTCGTTGGTGTGTTTGCTGTGCGTGCATTTGCATTTGAGCAACATTGTGTAATTGCCGCTTCCAGTGCAGCTAAACGCGCATCTTGTATGCTATCTTTGTTATTTAGCTTTTTAACAAGACTATCGTTTTTGGATTGTAATTCTTGGATGCCTTTTAGCATAATTCCAATAAGCTGTTGGTATTCAAGCGACAAGAAATTTACGGATGGTGTAATAACATTTCCTAACGTGTCTAGTACCGCCGGATGCACATTATTATTTACCAACTCTGGTAAAATCGATTGAACATCTTGAGCGATAAGACCGTATTGTTTTCCCGTCGATAAATTCATGCTCGGATATGAACTAACTTTATATTCAAACGATTTAGGTTTTAATTGTTTTATAATCGCCAATGCATTGTGAATTGTATCGATGTTTTGTTTTAAATTTAAATCACTTGTAAAGTTGTCTGTCCCTGTTCTCACAACATCTCCGGCAAAATAACCCGCATAATTAGGACCGCTGGTTCCGCCGCTTGATGGTGAACTAGCGTAAACACCAATATTAGTTGTAGCACCGGAAGAGTTAAAGTATCCACCGTAATTAATTGCGCCGATAGTTGTTAGAAGTACTTGAACTCCACTATTTGTTGAACCCGGATTTGTGGAAGTTATATCGGATTGATGCCCTATATTTTGTAACGACGACGAATTTAAAACATCAAAATTACCAGCAATACTTAAATTTGTACCATTTGCGGCATTACCATTTACGGCAATATTACGTACGCTACCCGTGCTGCCTTGCGCTGCTCCATTAACTCCGATATTTAAATTCGATGTTCCGTTTGCACGCCCGTTAATACCCACCGAATTTCCGGTTCCACCATTTGTGGCAAGACTGCTAATTCCCACCAAGTTTCCGGCTGTAGTTCGTTGTGCAACAACCGCCATCCCGTTATCATAACTATCATCAAACACCACCAATTTAGCTGGGTTTGTAGTACATACCGGAAGCCCTATATTTATTTGTGATGGAGAATTTGCAGGCATTGTATAGTTAAAGTTAAACCCTGCCATGGGAATTTCATAATTACCCGTTAATGGATTTTGTGCCGTTGCCGCACATAAGTTACCTAAGCCTGAGCCTGATGTAAATCTATTTTTAATCAATACAACATTTCCAAGTGTATCAACCGTTAATACTTTCGTGGAGTCTATGGCGGGTTGATTACTTGGCACTACCAAACTTTTACTCGTTAAATCCCTGAAACGCAAACCTGACGCACCTGTGGATAAAGGATATGATCCTGTTACATTTGTGTTTGCAACAGCATTAAACCCACTCATAATTGAATTAATTTCTACCGTATTGCCCGGGTCGATTGTTCCGGCCGGAAGCAAGCTATTAAAATCACCAAAGCCGGTACGCGGATCGTTCATGTTTAAAGATGTATTATGAAATGGGACATACCTTACAAATTCGAGTCCGTTTACAGTGCTCATCGCACCCGGCCCTGCGGCTGTTGCTCCAGTTTTTGGTGATGTAAAAATAATACGCAATTTATCGGGTCCTATGTTTATTCCCGGGAGCGTATTTGTATAATTATCGCCAAATGCTATTACCGCGTCTTGTCTATCGTTAAAGGCACCACCTTCAGGTTTTAATCCAACATATATATTATCTGTTCCCTGAGATGCAAACGTTCCAACATCCATCCAAGGCCTCCAACCATCGGTATTAGCAGGGTTAAGCAAACTGCCGGAGTTATACCCTAGGTGCAATAAGCTAAGAGGTCGTGTAATTGGGGCAAGAGGATTATGACTAATTGCAACCCTTGTTAAATCTGTATTGGCTAGCGTACCGGGGTTCCAAATTCCGTACCCGTTGTTAGCCAATGTTGTAGGCGCGCTTATGCTTGTTATCCGCATTCGCTCTTCCGTACTTGTTATATTAGTGGGGTTTTGGTGATTTGTACTAAATATCAAATGGCGATCTTCTTGGTTATAAATAAAAGCATTGCCATTTCTAATTTTTAGCTGATCTCCTAATATACCCATGCGCAACCCATTGGTAGCGGAAATTTGTGTAGGAACGGTTTGCACCGGCCCGGGCTGCGTAAGGTATTGGTTGGTAACCTGCATCCAGCTGCTAAAATAATCTTCTTGATGCTGGTGATAGGTACTGGTTGGTTGCCAGTTATCACCAAATCGAGGGCCGTTGCCAACATTACCTACTCCCGTCATACGCATTATCTCGCGGCCGTAATCGCTGCCCGCCATGCCAAAGGCAGAATTTAAGGGAGCATGAAAAATAAAGGTGAGGTTATTATCGGGCGCAGGACCGTTACCCGCATAGTTATCGCCCCAGCTCATTACAGCGTCCTGAGCATCCGTAGGGTTAGCAAACACTGCAGAAGTACGACCGGAAAGATCGAACGGACTTTTTTGCCGTAAACCGACATACAGGTTATCGGTTTCTGCCACGTACATGGTACCAATATCCTGCCAGCTGCGGTGGCCGGCAGCTACGCCGTTTACAGCGGAATTATAACCCAGATGCAGGAGGCTTAATGGCTGTGTTACCGGTGAGTTGCCATCCCTGCTTATGGCAACGCGCGTAAGGCGCGTGCCGGGCAAAGGGTTTGGTAAGCTACCTACATAATTTTGCAAAGGGCCGGCGCCTTTATGGTTAATCTGGATACGGTTGCCGCCATCGGTTTGCATAAAAATGGGACTGTTCCACATAGTGCCAAAAACATTGTTAATTCCAGCTGGGCCTCCTGGTGTATTTCCACCACGGTACCATGCATAATTTGCTATATTTTGAGTGGTTGCCGCGTTAAAAGCGGGGTAAGGAGTAGGAGGCGTACCTACTTGTGAAAACATTGCTGAACTAGTCAGCGATGCTAAAATTATTATTTTTTTCATAAGATATTTAATTTATCTTATTAACTGAACAAATCCTTTATAGTCTTTTTTTTTCGTATTAATAACATAATAGTAGCAGCCATCACTACAGAGTTCAGCCGACATAGTTTTGCCATCCCAAAAATGGCCGAAAGTTTGGGTTTCAAATACTTTAAACCCCCAACGGTTATAGATTGTAGTTTTGATAATCAAATCATCAACTTCAAAACGAAAAACATCGTTGATGCCATCGCTGTTGGGACTGAATACATTGGGGATAATCGGATTTTTATCGGGTGCTTCAACAATTGAAACATCATCAATAAAAAAATAACCTATACCATAGACGTATCCTTGTGAACCTGTAGTATCGCAACCAAATGGTTCCAAAGTAAGATTTAAAGTATCTGCAAAACAACCTATAACAATGTAATTTT
>JAYTBK010000459.1:0-2676 GCA_043737035.1 Bacteroidota bacterium
CCAATTTTTCCGACAAAAACTGTATCTACAATCCCAACAACAATATGCCCAACTTGTGTAATAACAAGCGGCCATGCTAAATTTAATGTTTGCTTAACATGGTTATCTTTATGTATGGCTTTTGTCACAGAAAGAGGCAAAGATAATCGTATTTAATAGATAATAGATTTAGCTATCTATAAAAAAATGTTACCTTCGTTTTTCGTTTTTAAATTAAAATTATGGCAAAATTCAGAAGAGAAGATGCTTTAGACTATCATTCACAAGGACGCCCCGGTAAAATAGAAGTTGTTCCCACAAAACCGTACAGCACCCAACGCGATTTAACTTTGGCATATAGCCCGGGTGTTGCCGAACCCTGTTTAGAAATAGAAAAAAATCCAGAAGATGCTTACAAATATACAGCCAAAGGAAATTTAGTAGCTGTAATTTCTAACGGAACTGCGGTTTTAGGCTTAGGCGACATTGGTGCCTTGGCTTCAAAACCCGTTATGGAGGGTAAGGGATTGTTATTTAAAATTTTTGCTGATATTGATGTGTTTGATATTGAAATTGATACAAAAAATATTGATGAATTTGTAAACACCGTTAAAAACATTGCGCCGACGTTTGGAGGAATTAATTTAGAAGATATTAAGGCGCCCGAATGTTTTGAAATTGAGCGCCGCTTAAAAGAAGTATTAAATATTCCTTTAATGCATGATGACCAGCATGGTACTGCCATCATATCATCAGCGGCGTTAGTTAATGCAGTTGAACTTTCAAATAAAAAAATTGGAGATATAAAATTAGTAATTAATGGTGCAGGTGCTTCGGCAAACTCTTGCGCTAAAATGTACATTGCTGTTGGGGTTAAAAAAGAAAATATTTTAATGTTGGATAGCAAAGGCGTTATTCACAAAGGGCGTAAAGATCTAGATGAATATAAATCTTTTTTTGCTGTCGAAAAAACAAACATTAATACTTTAACTGAAGCTATTAAAGGTGCTGATGCCTTTGTTGGTTTGTCAAAAGGAAATATTTTAACTAAAGAAATGGTGCAATCTATGGCACCGAATTGTATCGTTTTTGCGCTTGCTAATCCAACTCCCGAAATTGCCTACGATGAAGCAATTTCTGCTCGTCCCGATATTATTATGGCTACAGGTCGCAGCGATCATCCTAACCAGGTAAACAATGTTTTGGGTTTCCCGTTTATTTTTAGAGGGGCTTTGGATGTTCGTGCTACATCTATTAACGAGGAAATGAAATTAGCTGCATCTTTAGCCATAGCAGCCCTAGCAAAAGAAAGTGTGCCAGATTATGTAAATCTTGCATACGGTTCTAAAAATTTAAGTTTTGGACCAGAATACATAATTCCTAAACCCATAGATAACCGTTTAATTGCAGAAGTTTCGGCCGCTGTGGCAAAAGCGGCTATTGATAGCGGTGTTGCAAAACAAACAATTACAGACTGGCATGCTTACAAATTAGAGTTGGAAAACCGTTTAGGTAAAGACAATAAATTAATGCGTAGTCTTGCAAACAAAGCAAAAAGCAATCCTAAACGTGTTGTATTTAGCGAAGCAGATACTTATAAAATATTAAAAGCGGCTCAGTTGGTTAGAGACGAAGGCATTGCAATACCAATTTTGCTCGGTAATCGCCAAAAAATTAATAAAATAGCCGAAGAAAATAGTATTGATTTAACAGATATGTCTATTATCGACCCTATTTTAGAAGACGAAAATAAACGTGAAGAGTTTGGTGATTTACTATGGAAAAAACGTCAAAGGCGCGGCTTAACTCAATACGACGCACAAAAATTAATGCGTGACAGAAATTATTACGGCTCTATGCTTGTAGAAACAGGTGTTGCTGATGCCATGATTAGCGGTTTAACCCGTAAGTATGGTCAGCCAATTAAACCGGCTTTAGAGGTAATTGGTGTGCAACCGGGTGTAAGCCGTGTTGCAGGTTTATACATTATGGTAACAAAAAAAGGTCCTTACTTTTTTGCGGATACAACCATGAACGTTGACCCCACAGCTCAGGAATTAGCAGACATAGCTGTACTAACCGCAAATACAGTTAAACAATTTAATATTACTCCACGTATGGCAATGTTAAGCTATACCAATTTTGGAAGTGCTGAAGGACTAGTGCCCAATAAAGTTAGAGATGCTGTAAGTATTTTACATAAAAACTTTCCGGGTTTAATTGTGGATGGTGATTTACAAGCTAATTTTGCGGCAAATAATAGTTTATTAAAAGAACAATTTCCGTTTAGCCCTCTAGTAAATAAAAACGTTAATACATTTATATTTCCAAATTTAGCATCCGGAAATATAGCATATAAATTAATGCAGGAATTAGGTGGTGCTGAAGCTATTGGTCCGGTATTAATGGGCCTGAATAAACCTGTGCACGTTTTACAATTAGGCAGTAGTGTGCGCGAAATTGTAAATATGGTTATTATTGCTGCGGTTGATGCACAAAATAGAAAGTAGTTTTTATTTTAAAGTTTTATAATAAAAAAAGCCCTCCTCTGTATAAGAGGAGGGCTTTTAAGTTTATATAATAAAATTATTGTTTAATAACTTTTTATACTCTGCTAGCATTGTTACTTATTATTTTTACATAATATATGCCATTTGCTAAAGTATTAATATCTACGTTAAATTTATCAGAACTTGT
>JAYTBK010000460.1:0-2667 GCA_043737035.1 Bacteroidota bacterium
GTAACATTGCCCCTGCCGCCTGCCGCATTAATGTGCCCACCCCCATTAAAGTATTTACGGGCAAACTTGTTAACATCAAACTTACCTTTACTGCGAAATGAAATCTTTATTTTGCCGTCACCTTCGCTAAAAAAAGCGCAAAACGTGATGCCTTTAATAGAAAACGGATAGTTAACGATTCCTTCTGTATCACCTTTTTGATGGTTAAATTTTTGTAGTTCGTTTTCCGTAAGCCACATATACGCCGTTTGCAGTTCGGGAATTACAACCATTTTTTCGGTTAAACAATAGCCCAGTAGCTTAACCCTACTTTCGCTGTATGTATCGTAAATAGCCGCGTGGATCGTACTTGGTTTAATTCCGGTTTCCAATAAATGCGCAAGTATATGGTGCGTGTTGGGTGTAACACTATCAAAGCGAAATGATCCTGTATCTGTCATTATGCCTGTGTACAGACAGGAAGCAATAGGTTGATCAATCAATTTTTTACCGCCTAAACCAACAATAAACTCGTATACCAGCTCACAGGTTGAACAAGCGGAAACATCATGGTACATTAGCGTTGCGTACGTATCGGGTTGCTGATGGTGATCGATCAGGATTTTTTTTGCGTCTGAATTTTTAAGTAGGTCGCCCAAACCTTCAAGTCGTGAATAATTATTAAAATCAAGCGTAAAAATAAGATCCGCTTTTTGGACAATTGCAATTGCTTTTTTTTGTTGGTTACTAAATTCAATAACCTTTCTATTACCCGGTAGCCAACGTAAAAAATCGGGGTAATCGTTGGGCGTAACAACCGTTACGTTTTTTTCAATTATTATCAAATAATTATATAACGCAAGTGACGAACCCATTGCATCACCATCGGGATTATAATGCGTAACGATAACAATGTTTTGTGATTTGTTAATGAGCGATTTAAATTTGGCGAAAGAATCTTTTTGCATATTCACTTTTTAGTAAGTGTTAAATTTAAGGTTAATTTAGTTGCGTTAAGGATTGAACCTAAATCCTTTTGCCGGAATTTGCGCGCTGCTGAAACCGGCAAAAGATTGAAGTGAAAGCCTGACCCCATTGGGGAAACGCCCACATTTTCATAACAGATTTAAAAACCTTTACTTTTGATGTAATGGAAATAAGTGTATCTTTACGGCCTAATAAAAATAACATGGCAGGAAATATAACTTTTACAATGATTAAGCCCGATGGTGTTGAAGCAAATAACATTGGTCCTATTTTAGCAAAAATAAACCAAGCAGGTTTTAAAATTGTGGCCATGAAATACATGAAGTTGAGCACTGAAACGGCAGGTAAATTTTATGAAGTGCATAAGGAACGTCCGTTTTATGGCGAGTTGGTAAGTTATATGAGTGGCGGCCCAATTGTGGCGGCGATATTAAGTAAAGATAATGCTGTTGCGGAATACAGAACGCTGATTGGCGCTACTGATCCGACAAAAGCGGATGAAGGTACAATACGTAAATTATTTGCGAAATCGATTGCTGCTAATGCGGTTCACGGTTCGGATAGTGATGAGAATGCGAATATTGAAGCAAACTTTTTCTTTTCGCAAACGGAAAGATTTTAAAAATAAATACTCCGTTTTATAACTTTAAAGGGCTGCATTTGTAGCCCTTTATTTTTATATTTACATTAAAATATTGCGTCTTGAAAAAACTTATTCCATCATTTCTTATACAGTTTGATAAATATTTGTTGCTAAATTTTCCGTTGGTATGGATATCGCGCATACATTATGTAATGTGTTTAGGCTTTTTTATGACGCTTCTTTCCGCGATAATAGGATTTGTTATTCCAGTAAACTTAGCGCAAACTCAGGATTTAGCGCTTTGGTATTTTTTGTTCACAATATTAGCCATCGTAGCTTTATGTTTTTGGATTTACCGGAATGTAATTTTTAATATTGAAAAAAAATACGGTAAACGCAATTGGTTTGACGAGTACAAAATATTTGCCTTAAATTTTTTATGTGTGCTTGTATTTTCGTGTTTCCCGTTTTCATTTACTTACGTTTACAACCAACGGGTAGCCGATAGCGTAACTACAGCCGAGTTTATAGATGATATTAATAGACTAAACATAGGAGAAGCTTACACTGTAAATAATGTAAATAACTACCGTTCTTATTACGACACCACAAAAAAAATTACCTTTTATGATATACGGGAGCGGGTAGTTTTTGATAATTACACGCCATGGAAAATAAAATACGATACTTTAAAATTCCCAAACTTACTTTCATCTGCGCGGCTTAAACGTGTTTATAACCATAACCGTAGTGAGCAGGCCATTAAAGGATTTATAAAGGATTATTTGACGGTTTATAAGAAATATCAACGCGATTATGCAAATAATGTTGATACGATTTACAAACGGTATATATTATTTCAAAGTACATCACCTATAAAAGATGCCATATATAATTCCAGTTCCTACAATAATTCTTACGAAATAGAAAGGATATTTAATAGCGTAGCGGAAGCTAAGTTTATGCCATTGTTTTTGTGGCAAACTGAATTTTTACATTTTATTTTTTACACCTGTTTTTATATTTCATTGCTTGTACTTTTATTCAAAATGGTGCAATGGCGACAATATTTAATTACTGCATTGTGCTTTATTTTAATTCCGATTTTGCTTTTTATC
>JAYTBK010000461.1:0-2664 GCA_043737035.1 Bacteroidota bacterium
GGTCGTATTGGGCGCGGCGATAGCAAACAAGCCGAAGCCTTAGAATATGTTTTGGCTTATAGCGATAGGTTTAACGATCCAAAGCAATACGAAAATGTAATTATAAAAGCTAATCCAAATGGCGAAATGCTACGTTTAAAGGATGTTGCAACGGTTGTATTAGGCAGCGAATACTATGATATTTACAGTAGTATGAATGGCAACCCTTCAGCAGCTTTGGTTTTAAAACAAACGTATGGTAGCAATGCAAGTGAAGTTATAGAAAAAGTAAAAGAAAAATTAGATGAGTTAAAAAAAACATTTCCGCCCGGAATGGATTATGAAATTAGTTACGACGTTTCTAATTTCCTCGATGCCTCTATCGAAAATGTAATTGATACGTTGCGAGATGCCTTTCTATTAGTAGCTCTTGTTGTATTTATATTTTTAGGAGATTGGCGTTCTACATTAATCCCAACATTAGCCGTGCCAATATCATTAATAGGTGCATTTTTTTGTATGCAGTTATTTGGATTAACAATTAATATGGTAACCTTATTTGCCTTGGTATTAGCTATTGGTATTGTGGTAGATGATGCTATTGTCGTCGTTGAGGCCGTGCACGCTAAAATGGAGGAAGAACATCTCTCGCCCTACAATGCGGTGCGCAAAGTTATCGGCGAAATTAGTGGAGCCGTTATTGCAATTACATTATTAATGGTATCGGTATTTGTGCCGGTATCATTTATGAGCGGCCCGGTAGGTACATTTTACAGGCAGTTTTCTATAACAATGGCTTGCGCTATTGTTTTGTCGGGGGTTATAGCGTTAACGGTAACGCCCGTATTATGCGCTATGATTTTAAAAAATAATCACGGCAAGCCACGCAAAAAACATTTACTCAATCGCTTTATTGATAGTTTTAACAGAGGCTTTGAAAAATTGACGGGAAAATATGTTTGGTTATTACGCATAATTGCCCATCGCAAATTAGTTACCATTGGTTTGTTTGCCGTATTTGCTTTAGGCATAGTTGTTATTAGTAGCAGTTTACCCACAGGTTTTATTCCAAGCGAAGACCAAGGTATGTTATATGCAATCATTCAAACACCACCGGGCTCTACATTAGAGCGTACAAATGATTTGTCAAATAAATTAGTGGAAGTAATTCGAAAAGTAGATGGTGTAAAATCGGTTTCTTCTATTGCAGGCTACGAGGTGCTTACAGAAGGTCGTGGCTCTAATGCGGGAACATGTTTAGTTAACTTAAAACCTTGGTCACAACGCAAACACACTGTAACCGAAATTATTGAAGAGTTAGAACAAAAAGCCAAATCTATTCCGGGAGCTACTATCGAATTTTTTGATCCGCCTGCCGTACCGGGCTTTGGTGCTGCCGGTGGTTTTGCATTGCAGCTATTGGATAAAACAAACAGCGGCGATTATAAACAACTCGAAAAAGTTACTAATGATTTTATGAATGAAATGCGTAAACGAAAAGAGTTAATGGGATTGTTTACGTTTTTTAGTGCTAACTATCCCCAATACGAAATTGAAATTGATAACCAAGCCGCTATGCAAAAGGGTGTTAGCATTGGCAATGCAATGAATACACTTTCTATTTTTGTTGGCAGTACTTACGAGTTGGGCTTTATAAAATACCAGCGCTTTTTTAAAGTGTTTGTACAAGCTGCGCCCGAATATCGAAGGCTTCCGTCGGATGTATTAAAATTATATGTAAAAAATAACAGGGATGAAATGGTACCATTTTCCGCCTTTATGAAAATCAAAAAAAATCAAGGTGCTAACGAAATTAACCGTTATAACATGTATAATACGGCTGCAATAAGAGGCGGACCAGCAAAAGGCTTTAGTAGTGGTGAAGCTATTAAAGCAGTTCAAGAAGTTGCAGCAAAAACATTGCCTCATGGTTATGATATAGATTGGGCGGCACTTTCGTACGATGAAACAAGACGCGGTAATGAAGCTATTTATATATTCATCATCGTATTAGTGTTTGTTTACTTTGTATTAGCCGCGCAGTACGAAAGTTTTATTATTCCATTGTCAGTTATTTTCTCATTACCTGCCGGGGTGTTTGGTTCGTTTTTAATGATAAAAGGATTAGGCTTAGCAAATGATATTTATGCACAAGTAGGCTTAGTAATGCTTGTAGGTTTATTAGGAAAAAACGCAGTGCTAATTGTTGAATTTGCTGTACAAAAACAACGCGAAGGATTAAGCGTGTTAGAGGCCGCTATTGAAGGAGCAAGAGTTCGTTTTCGCCCAATTTTAATGACCTCGTTTGCATTTATTGCAGGCTTAATCCCATTAGTTTTTGCGCATGGCGCAGGCGCAATAGGTAATAAAACCATCGGTTCATCTGCCTTAGGTGGCATGTTGTTTGGTACTGTTTTTGGAGTGATAATTGTACCAGGTTTGTACTACATTTTTGGCTCAATCGCCAAAGGGCGAAAACTAATTAAAAACGAAGAAGAAAGTTCATTAACCGAAGGCTTTGTTCACTCCATAGATTCTTTTCCAACAACTGAAGATGATGAAAAAATTGAAAACAATGAGAAATAAAAAAATATTTAAACATTTATTAGTATTACTAGTGCTAGTAATAACATCGCAGTGCGCACTACCGTTTTTAGGACGAAAAACGGAAAATAAAAAAGTACC
>JAYTBK010000462.1:0-6705 GCA_043737035.1 Bacteroidota bacterium
TTTTCCAAACGGTTTTAGTAGGGCGTAAGGCATCCAGTGAAATAAAGTTCTCTGTGCCCGAAATGGTTTTATAAGCTTTAGTAGCAATGTCATAATACAAGCGTTTGCCGTTCTCTATTTTATAGAAAGAAGTATTTCCTGCTTTTAAAAAATCGTACACCCATACATTTGGCTTCATGTTAGCGGTTTCCATTAAAGCAACCGATTCTTTTACGCCAATCGCATCCCAATATTCAAACGGGCCTAAGTCCCAACCGAAGCCTGCTTTTAAGGCATCATCTATTTTATATAATTCATCCGCAATTTCCGGGATTCGGTTAGATACATATTGAAATAAACCGGCAAAGGTAGCACGGTAAAATTCTCCCGCTTTATCTTTACCCGTTACCAACATTTTTACACGGTCTTTTAAATTATCTATCGGCTTAGTCATTTCAAGCGTAGCAAATTTTACTTTTTGCTGAGGCTTGTATTCCAGTGTTTTTAAATCCAACACTAAAATTTCAGATTTACCGTCTTTACCTTTTATTTTTTTATAAAAGCCTTGTCCTGTTTTATCTCCAAGCCATTTGTTCTCCACCATCTTTTTCAAATACTCGGGTAGTACAAATAAGGCGTTAGCTTCATCATCAGGTACACCTTGCTTTAAACCGTTCGCTACATTTACTAATGTATCTAAGCCAACGACGTCACCGGTGCGGAAGGTAGCAGACTTAGGACGACCTAATACCGGCCCCGTTAATTTATCTACCTCTTCAACCGTCAGTTCCATTTTTTCTACTAAATGCAGTAAAGACATAATACCGAACACACCTACACGGTTGGCAATAAAGGCAGGAGTATCTTTTGCCAATACGGTTGTTTTTCCTAAAAACTCTTCACCAAATTTCATTAAAAAAGAAACTATCTCCGGCTTTGTATGCGGAGTAGGGATGATTTCCAGTAATTTTAAATAACGCGGAGGATTAAAAAAATGCGTTCCGCAAAAATTATCTTTAAAGTCTTCACTTCTTCCTTCCGTTAATAAATGAATAGGAATACCCGAAGTGTTAGAGGTGATCAATGTTCCTGGCTTGCGAAACTTTTCTACCTGCTCGTATACTTTTTTCTTAATA
Source organism: Bacteroidota bacterium (assembly GCA_043737035.1). Taxonomy (GTDB): domain Bacteria; phylum Bacteroidota; class Bacteroidia; order B-17B0; family Aurantibacillaceae; genus UBA4416. Next base: position 1,116 of record JAYTBK010000462.1, read on the forward strand.
TCTAAATTCTCAATAACTACTTCAATGGTCCAATCATATTTAGCAATTTTATACATGTCATCATCAAAGTTACCAGTAGTAATTTTTGAGGCGAATTCTTTTTTGTAAATAGGGGAGGGGTTCGATTTTAACGCAAAAGTTAAGGCATCATTCACCACACGGTTTCTTACGGCTTTACTTTCTATGGTTAAACCCTTTGCTTTTTCAACATCGTTGGTTTCTTTTGGTGAAATATCTAACAATAACACTTCGCAACCAATGTTTGCAAAGTGGCATGCGATACGGCTCCCCATAACTCCGGAACCTAATACGGCAACTCTTTGAATGGATCGTTTCATTTTATAATGGTTTAATTTAAATTAGTGTTTAATCAGTTTATTTCTTTCTTCGGCCAATTCAATAATGCCATCAATAGTTTTAAAAAAGTCACACAACTTTTCTTTCCCGATTTTTAATTCTACTATATGGTTAAAATTACGGATCGTATTTTTTGCTACTTCTTTTTGAGAGATCCCTTTTTTAGTCAGCATGATCTTTATTTTTCTTCCGTCTTTTATATCAGGGATGCGTTGGATCAGTTTTTTTTCTTCCAGTGATTGTATGATCCTTGAAAGAGAAGTGCTTTCCATGCCCAGCGCGGGAGCAATATCGGAAGCATAAGAACCTTCATGACTGTCAACATTCAATAAAAAATGTCCCATGGCGAGCGTTGCATCATGTAAAACGGCTTCTGCGTTATACATGCGACTTACTACCTGCCAGGCAGTTTTTAATTTTGAATCAATTGTTTCTGTGTGTTTTTTCGGCATTAAAGACAGTTGTTATTTTACTAAAAAAAAAACAAGTTGTTGCTATTCATAAATGTTTTTGTATGCTATTTTATTTGCTTCTAATATAATTTTTCTTTTCAACGAAAGTTTTGGTGTCATCTCCCCACGGTCAATCGACCATTCGCGCGACATTAATTCGATCTTTTTAATTTTTTCGTGTTGTGATAATGTTTCGTTAGCAACTTCAATTTCCTGCATGATTCTTTCACGAACTTCTTTATTTTTTATAATTTCTTCGCACGAGGTAAATACGATATTGTGTTTCGCGCACCATTCTTTTAAAAAAACAAAAGCAGGTACAACAAAAGCGGAAGGAAATTTTTCATTTTCGCCAATCACCATGGCCTGTTCAATAAATAAACTTTCCTTTAATTTATTTTCAGTAATTTGAGGTGTAATATATTTTCCGCCCGATGTTTTAAACATTTCCTTTTTACGATCGGTTATTTTTAAAAATCTTCCTTCCTCTATTATTCCAATATCGCCGGTGTGTAACCAACCTTCGGCGTCAATAGTTTCCGCAGTAAGCTCAGGTTGCTTATAATAGCCCAGCATTATATTAGGACCTTTCACCAATATTTCTCCATCCTGTGCGAGCTTTACAGTCACGTTATTTATCACAGGACCTACAGTACCTATTTTAATATTTTCATCAGCATAATTATTAACTGCAATTACCGGCGACGTTTCAGTTAAACCATAACCTTCCAGTACTTTAATTTTTGCAGCGTGAAAAACTCTTGCGAGCCTTGGTTGCAACGCCGAACCTCCCGACACAATACCAACAATATTACCGCCTAAAGCCTCGCGCCATTTTACAAAAACCAATTTGTTGGCGAGTGATAACTGCATTTCGTAAAACCATCCGTTTTCGCGATGCTGTTTATATTTTAAACCAAGGTTTAAAGCCCAAAAAAACATCATTCTCTTTATTCCAGTAAGGTTTGTTCCGGCATTAACAATTTTATCATAAACTTTTTCGAGTAAGCGTGGCACTGTTACAAATATTTGCGGTTTTACTTCCTTTAAATCATTACCAATGGTTTCTAAACTCTCGGCGTAATAAACCGACATGCCGCGGCTAATATATAAATAGGAAAGCATGCGTTCGTAAACATGGTTTAATGGTAAAAAACTTAAAGCCCGCCACTCTTTTTGGAACGGGCATAAATTTTTAGTTGCTTCAACGTTACTGATAAAATTATTGTGCGAAAGCATAACGCCTTTTGGATTTCCGGTTGTACCTGAAGTGTAAATTAACGTTGCCAAATCATTTGATTCAATTGCATTCTTTACAGCTTCCAATTTTTCCTTAGCGGGATTTTGCAAACCGATATCAATTAAATCCTTTACAGAGCGAACGCCGATTAAAGCATTTATCGTAAAAATCTCTTTAACGGATGAGCCTTCCGCGCACAACTTTACTTTGTTGTATAACCCTTCGTTAGAAACAAAAAAATATTTTATGTCCGCATCGGCAATCACATGTCGCAAATCATGTTCGCTTATTGTTGGATATAAGGGTGTGTTAATGCTGCCGGTTTGTAAACAAGCGTAATCAATGAAATTCCACTCGGGGCGGTTGTTGGAGATGAGGCCGATTTTATCGCCCGGCAAAATACCTAAATGTAAAAATGCATAACTTAAATTAGTTACATTTTCTATATATTGTGTGGTGCTGTATTTTTTCCATAAGCCGTTTTCTTTTGCTGCAAGCGCATCGTCTTTTAGAGGCATTTCTAACAAATTGTGTAAAAGATCAAACAACCTTAAATTATTAACAGTGCCCATAACCTTAAATTTATATGTGAAACAACAACCTAAAAACTCTTATGCATGCATAAAAATAATATATATTTGTATTAATCCAAAACAAATGAGTTAAAATTTTCTTTTTTAATTTAATATATTCAACAATGAAAACTCATACTTCATTATCAAGTCTTTTACAAATTGAATTTCCATTAATCATGGCACCAATGTTTTTGGTGAGTAATATTGATATGATAAAGGCAGGTATGGAATCGGGTGTAATGGCAACTTTTCCTACCTTAAATTATCGCAAAGAGGGTGAACTGGAAGCCATATTAGGTCAACTTGCTCTTTTAAAAGAAGGCTTGAAGGGAAATTATGGCGTAAACTTAATCGTACAACAATCAAATCCACTTTATAAAAAACATTTGGCTATCTGTGTAAAACACAAGGTTCCTTTTTTTATTACATCGTTAGGAAATCCAAAAGAAGTTGTTGAAGCAGCTCATACTTATGGCGCGCTTGTATTTTGCGATGTAACAAATTTACAACATGCGCAAAAATGTTTTGAGAATGGTTGTGATGGTTTTATTGCAGTAGGGCAGGGGGCGGGAGGACACGCAGGTCCACATCCTTTACATATTTTAATTCCGGCGTTAAAAAAGATTTTTCCGAACTTTCCGGTTGTGGCGGCGGGCGGCATCGCTACCGGACAAGGTTTACTCTCGGTAAAAGTTTTGGGAGCCGATGGCGTTTCTATAGGAACACGATTTATTGTGAGTAATGAGTGCCATGTAAATGAAGAATACAAACAGGCTATAATTAACGCCAACATGGATGATATCGTAATGACCACAAAATTATCGGGCACTCCTTGTACAATCATCAACACATCCGCGGCTAAAAAAATGGGTTACAGGCAATCGTGGTTCGAACGTTTTATGAGCAATAACCCGCAAACAAAAAAGTGGTTTAAAATGTTGGTGCAAGTGCGCGGTATGAAAAAATTGGAGCAATCGGTTTTACCAAATAATTACAACAGCCTTTGGTGCGCCGGTAAATCCGCTCAATTAATAGAAAGCGAATTAAGCTGCAAACAAATAATTGCTGATATTAAAAATGAATACGTTATTGCTGTAAAAGAAATTAAGAACATGGAAATTTGATTTTGTCGTAAATAGCCATTGCGAAGTTCATAATTTCAAATTAATATTTTTTATTGATGAGTTACCTTTGATGAATCTAAAACCATAAAAATGGAAACACAGGAAAACACAAATCAAAAATTACATCATTTCTTTGGTTCCACGGAAACGTTGGGTAAGCTATACGGTTTTATACTTCTAATTTTAAAAACTCAATTTTTAAAAACATCTGGAAGTTAAATGCGGAAAAAGAAATGTTATGCTGGGAATGAAAAAGTTGATTTTGAGCGATCTGGAATCCGCTTATAGCGACTAAAAAGTACGGAATGGTTTTGTATTAATCATATAAACTTTTATATGAAATATAATTTACTTTTTGTTACAGGCGTTGCCCGCATTATCTTGCTCTAAAAATTATACCTGCGAATGCATATGCAATGGAAACGTTTGCCGAACCTGTCAGCTGAAAGATTTGAAAGAGAGTGAAAAGCAAACTTGTAATAACTACGCGGATGGATTGAAGACGCAAACGCCATCTACGGTAGAATGTTTAATAAGGTAAAGACAAAATTAAACTTTTTCTTTAAAATAATTTTTCACTTTTTCGGCTGAGTTGCCTACCATTTTTACGGCTTGTTTTAAATCGAGAACGCTGCAACCCAATGTTTTTGTCCAATATTTAACTTCCCAGTCTTCACTTAAACTGATTAATTTAGCGTCTTCCGGACCTTTATTTTTTAAGTTATCTGACATATTAATATATTTTGGTTATGTTAGTCAAAAGTGATGCCTGAGAATTGGGGAAATTTTTGATACAGCACTTCAAGTTTTTAGAAAGCGAAATAAATCAACTATTAATTATTTTTTTCAAAATCATTGAAGGTGGCTCGCATCTTTTTTTTATAAAACTTAATTTTTCTTATATACTAAACCAGTAAACAAATTTTAAAATTATTGCTCGGTTTTTAATACTAAAATCGTTGTTGTTATAATTATCACTATACACTAAAAACAAATCACTCATCGGTTTAAATCGCCATTGTAAACGCCCGTTAAAATTTAAATTTTTTGCCTGACTATTATATTGCCAAAATGCTGATAAAAATATGCTTCGGGAAAACGTAAAATCGATGCGCGGGCTTATTAAATTTAATTCGGTGCTATTATTAATATAGGGCAAATAAATTCTATCGTGCGTGAAACTAACTGTAAAAATTGCATAAGGTTGTAGTCTGTAAGAAATATCTGCGGCTGCAGAAAATTTATTTCCAACATAATAACTGCCGTAGCTCGAATTAAAATTTGCAAATAGTACCTTACGTTGATTCGTTTTATACTGCAAATTTATATTTTGATAATTGTAATTTCCAGCCTTTAATAAATCTTTTCGCCCTGTAAAAGTTACATCTGTGGGAAACAACAATCGCGTATAATAGTAATTATAATCAAAATAAAATCCGGCAGTGCTTGTTAAATTAACATCGTAATTGAGTTGTAAAAAAACATCGGTGCCTTCAAATTTTTGGTTTCTGTAATGATCTAAATACACACCCGGCCCCATTTTATTAATAATAGATTTTTTTGGATACATATAAAAAAAAGCGTGAGGTTCAAATCGCCAATATGAAAATTTATTTACTTTACCCAAATTATCTGTTTGCGAAATGCGCGGTACAAAGCCGGTTTCTGCATTATAGTTTTTATCAACGTATTCGTGGTTCCATTCAAAATTAACGTGTTGTGTAGTGTAGTTTACCCAACTGGCGTGCGCAAATGCATTTTCGTTTTTTTTATTAGAGAATGAATGGTGAAAGAAAAATTTACCATTCCATTTATTATCGGCAGTGGATAAATTATAATCTA
>JAYTBK010000463.1:0-2638 GCA_043737035.1 Bacteroidota bacterium
TTTCAATAAGACACATTTTACCAAAACAATTGTTTATGCTTAATTTATTTTTTTCAATTAAATACACTACATCATATCGATCCATAACTTCAAACGTATCAAGCTTTTCGAGTTCAGTACGAACGAGGTTACCAATTTGATTGCGATTTATTTTTGCATCGGTCGCATCGATTGATAAAACAGTGAGTGTTGCCTTTTTACCGGTTGATTGTGATTTTAATAATAATGAAAGCGAAAAAAATATAATAATTAACGCATGCTTTTTGAGGTTATTTATTTTCATGATGAGTATTTTTAAATTATTATTATAGAATTATATTGTAGAAAAAAGACATTCCAATTCCGGCGGGTTGAATTTCGACAAGCAGTTTTAATTTTTTAAAGAATTCACCGGCCATTATTCCCGATGTACAAAAAATAATTGCCATTACTAGGTAGTTAACTGTGAGTTTAAATTTTGAAGTTTTCATATTACTTTTTTGAAATTTTATGGATATATGTTATTTCAAAAACGATAGCCTACGCTCCAAAGAAAATTTGCGTAGAAAGTACTTTCAGTAGATTTATCTCTGGTAAATGTTGATCCGGTTTAAGATTCGGCGAATTCAATCCCAAAAGAATCTTTATCAACGTAAGAATCACCCTATATGGATTTTTGCGTTTTTTGCAATTATTACCTACTTTTATTTAGATAATCTTCAATAATGGCAATAAAAAAAGTGGGCTACGAAATGCAAGAGCTGTTTATAAAACACCTGAAAAATGTAGTTCCAGCACATGTTTCGTTGGTGGATGAGCTTGCCGACCTTTTAAAAATAAGTAATGACAGTGCGTATCGTCGGCTGCGTAACGAAACTGTTTTAAGTCTTGATGAAACACAGAAAATTTGCAGTCATTATCACTTTTCCATCGACTCTGTTTTATCAAATCAAGGAAACTCAGTTAACTGTAACTACATAAAGTTAACCGACTCAAACGAAAATTTTAATAAATACCTTTCCGACATTTTAGAACAATTGCAAATATTGACTAAGTCGAACGAGTCCAAAATAACTTACGCTGCTCAGGAAATTCCGATATTCCATTCGTTTTTCTCCAAGGAACTAGCTGCTTTTAAATTATTTTATTGGCAACGTTCGGTTTTAAATGTGCCTGATTACCAAAATAAAAAATTTGATTTTGGGGTTATTGGCGAAGAGCAGTTACAGCTTGCGGCTACAATTTATAATACTTACCGTCAGGTGGCAAGTGCCGAGATTTGGACAGATGGAACAGTATTAACTACAATCAGGCAAATTGAATATTATTTTGATTCGGGCGCTTTTAAGTTAAAAACCGATGCCGTTGTTGTGCTACAGCATCTAAAAAAAATGTTGGAAGCAATTGAAAACGCGGCGGAACACCAAACTAAATTATCTGAAAATAATGTAGCTTTCAATTTGTATAACAGCGATTCAATTATTGGTACAAATTGTATTCACATTAACGTGGGAGAAATTGTTTTTTCATATATCTCATTTAATACCGTAAACTCACTTACTTCTTCTAACAAACAATTTTGTGAAGAAATAGAACACTAGATGAAAAACCTTATAAAAAAATCAACTTTAATAAGTGGTGTTGCCGAAAAGCAACGCTTCCAGTTTTTTAGTAAAGCCTATCATGCCATTGATAAGTGTATTGAAAGAATTTCAAATTACTGATTTTATAATATTCAGATGAACCATTCACAATATAATGTTATTGTTGTTGCGGGCGGCACCGGAACACGTATGCAAGCCAATGTGCCAAAACAGTTTATTGAAATTAAAGGAAAGCCCATTCTCATTCACACAATCGAAAAGTTTATTGAATTTGATGAATTTATAAATGTGATTGTTTGTGTTCACAAAGATTTTTTGACGGATGCCAATTTTATGTTGGCCGAGTATTTTCCTGATAAAAATATACATACAGTAGTTGGCGGCGAAACAAGATTTCACTCTGTTAAAAATGGTTTGCACGTTATTACCAATAAAAATGATATAGTTGGAATACACGATGCAGCTCGCCCGTTTGTAAGTGTCGAAACGATTAAGCGTTGTTTTGAAACTGCGGCTTTAAAGGGAAACGCCATTCCGATTTATGCGCAAAACGAGAGTTTAAGAATGGTTACAAACGGAATAAATAAATCGGTGAGCCGCGATGATTTTAAAGTTGTTCAAACACCGCAATGCTTTATCGTAGAAAAAATTCAGAATGCATTTGAACAAGAATATTCGCCTTTTTTTACCGACGATGCAACGGTGCTCGAAAGCATGGATGAAATAATTTATTTAGTGGAAGGAAATAGCGAGAATATAAAAATCACTAATCAGAATGACCTTAAATTTGCAGAGTTGTTTTTATGATTAATACTGAAACTATTGCCGGTATCCTTGAATTAACAGCACGATTAATGGAACTACATAACGAGAATCCATTTAAAGTAAAAGCTATTAGTAGCGCGGCTTACAAGTTAGGCAAAACGCGTTTAAACGTAACCGACCAAACAGTAGAAGACCTTGTCAAAATTGATGGGGTAAGTAAAAGTCTGGCGGAAAAAATTATTGAAATCGCCTCTACCGGAAGCACAAAAGAATTGAGTATTTTGGTATCT
>JAYTBK010000464.1:0-6635 GCA_043737035.1 Bacteroidota bacterium
AATATAATGCTAGTATCAATAGCGTTGTGTCTACGCTAAATTCAGAAAAATTACATTTAATTGATGTCAACAAAAAAATAAACAATGACATGCAAAACATTAACAAATTTATCGTTGCCGAAGACGGTCATCATATCCATAAAGATGTTCACACCTTCATCGCAAACGATTTAATAAGTAAGCTGAAAATCTAATGTCAAAAAAAATTTTAGTTACAGGAGCAGATGGTTTTATTGGAAGCCATTTGGTTGAAAAGTTAATTGATGATGGACATCAGGTGAAAGCCTTTGTAAATTATAACTCGTTTAATTCATGGGGTTGGTTGGACACATTACCAAAAGAACAAGTCGAGAAAATTGAAATATTTGCCGGTGATGTGCGTGATCCTAACGGTGTGCGCACTGCCGTTAAAGGTGTGGATTCTATTTTTCATCTTGCCGCTTTAATTGCAATTCCATATAGTTACCATTCGCCCGATAGCTACGTTGATACAAATGTAAAAGGAACATTAAATATTTTGCAGGCTGCACGCGATAATAATGTCGAAAGAGTAATAGTTACTTCTACCTCTGAAGTTTACGGAACTGCGCTTTATGTACCAATAGATGAGAAACATCCGAAGCAAGGTCAGTCTCCATACTCTGCTTCTAAAATTGGAGCCGATGCAATGGCCGATTCTTTTTTTAGAAGTTTTAATTTACCCGTTACAATTGTTCGCCCGTTTAATACTTACGGCCCAAGGCAAAGTGCAAGAGCTGTAATTCCTACCATTATCACACAATTACTTTCGGGCGTAAAAGAAATAAAATTAGGCGCATTGCATCCCACACGCGATTTATTATTTGTAAAAGATACAGTGAATGGATTCGTTGAAATTGCAAAGTCTGATAAAACAATAGGACACGAAATTAATATTGCTACTCAACACGAAATTTCTATACAGGATTTGGCTCAGATGATTATAGAGATAATTAATCCTTCAGCAAAAATAATTTCCGATGATGTACGGATGCGTCCTGAAAAAAGTGAAGTGGAGCGTTTACTCGGTTCCGCAGAAAAAATAAAAGGCCTTACCAACTGGGAGCCTAACTATAATTTGGAAGAAGGGCTTAAGCAAACAATAGAATGGTTTAAAAATCCGGCAAATTTAAAACAATATAAGGCTCACATTTATAATGTTTAAAGAAACCGTCGATTTTATAAAAGGACAATTTCCAGGGCAAGATTTTATTCCTTTGCACGAACCTCGATTTATTGGAAACGAAAAAAAATATGTTGCAGATTGCATTGATTCGACTTTCGTGTCTTCAGTTGGAAAATACGTAGACGACTTTGAAATACGTTTAACGGAATACACCGGAGCAAAATATGCAGTAGCTTGCGTTAACGGCACGGCAGCATTGCACATGGCTATGTTGGTTGCCGGTGTAAATAAAAATGATTTGGTGATTACACAGGCTCTTAGTTTTATTGCAACCTGCAATGCGATTTCTTACATTGGCGCTACACCGCTTTTTACAGATGTTGACATTGATACATTAGGTTTGAGTCCGGATAAATTAACTGCGTATTTAAAAGAAAATGCGATCAAAAAACCGGATGGATTTACATACCACAAAACTACCGGTCAAAAAATTGCGGCCTGTGTTCCGATGCATACTTTCGGACATCCTTGTAAAATTGATGAGTTAGTTTTAACCTGTAATGAATATAATATTCCCTTAGTTGAAGACTCAGCAGAATCCATTGGAAGTTTTTTTAAAAGCAAGCACACCGGCACTTTTGGTTTACTAGGTGTTTTTAGTTTCAACGGAAATAAAACAATTACGTGCGGCGGAGGTGGAGCGATTATTACAAACGATGAAGCCCTCGCTAAAAAAGCGAAGCACTTAACTACTCAAGCTAAAGTGCCGCATAAATGGGAATTTGTGCATGATGAGATTGGTTATAATTATAGAATGCCAAATTTAAATGCCGCATTAATGTGCGCGCAGTTAGAGCAGTTGAATACTTTTTTAGAAAATAAGAGAGAGTTGGCTAACAATTATTCAAGCTTTTTTAAGAATACGGATATTAAATTTATTTCTGAACCAAGCAATTCCAAATCCAATTACTGGCTATGTTCTATTTTGCTTAACAATAAAATTTTACGCGACGAGTTTTTGCAATACGCTAATGAAAATGGCGTAATGACCAGGCCTGTTTGGCAACTTATGAATAAATTAGAAATGTTTAAAAATTGTTTTACCGGAAATTTAGATAATTCGACTTGGATTCAAGATCGGCTAGTAAATATACCAAGCAGTGTAAGAATAAATAAATAATGCTTTTTAATACATTTGAGTTTTTAATATTTTTTCCAATTGTAACATTGGTCTATTATCTTTTGCCGTTTAAATCGCGCTGGTTTTGGTTGTTGATGGCTAGCTGTTACTTCTACATGGCATTTATTCCTGTTTACATTTTAATACTTGGTGGCACAATTGTTATCGATTATTGTGCCGGAATATTAATTGAAAAATCGGAAGGTAGAAACAGAAAAGTTTTATTAATCATCAGTTTGATTTCAAATGTTGCTGTATTAATGGTTTTTAAATATTTTAATTTCTTTAATGATAACGTAACAAATATATTTCATCATTTCGGAAATCAAAATCCAATACCATATTTAAACATTCTTCTTCCAATCGGTTTGTCTTTCCACACGTTTCAGGCGATGAGCTACACCATTGAAGTTTATCGCGGAAATCAAAAAGCAGAAAAACATTTCGGAATCTACGCCTTATATGTGATGTTTTATCCTCAATTGGTAGCTGGCCCAATTGAAAGACCACAAAATATTTTGCACCAATTTCATGAGAAGAAAACATTTAATGTTACTCAAGTTTCCTCAGGATTGAAATTAATAGTTTGGGGATTATTTAAAAAAATGGTTATTGCCGATAGGTTATCCGCCGTAGTAAGTGAAATTTATTCCCAACCTCATGCGTATAGTAGTTTTCCGTTAATTATTGCAACATTCTTTTTTACGATACAAATTTATTGTGATTTTTCGGGTTATTCTGATATTGCTATTGGAGCGGCGCGGTGCATGGGTTACAACTTAATGGAGAATTTTAGAATCCCTTATTTTTCATCTTCTATTTCCGAATTTTGGAAACGTTGGCACATCTCGCTTTCATCATGGTTTAAAGATTACGTTTATATTCCCTTAGGAGGCAATAGAGTTAAAGTATCGAGAGTATATTTTAATTTATTTATTGTGTTTCTTTTAAGTGGATTTTGGCATGGAGCGAATTGGACTTTTATTATTTGGGGCGCCTTACATGGATTTTATTTAATTGTAGGATTGTTGGCAAAACCATACACGTCTAATTTATCAACTGCTTTGTTCGGAAATAAATTTCCAAAATTCAGAAACGTTATAAGCATTTTTATAACATTTATACTAGTAAGTTTTGCTTGGATATTTTTTAGAGCTTCAAACATTTCTGATGCATTATACATTGCCAAAACAACTGTTATTGGTTTACCTGGCGATCTGATTCAGGTTTTAAGAAACGATAATTTGCAAAGACTAAAATTATTATTTCTTGGTTACGATAAACTAAACTTGTTGTTTTTATTGGCACCAATTGCTCTATTATTCTTTGTTCAATTAAAGCAATATAAATTAGGGCGTCGAAATATTATTGCCAAGAAGCCATTATATCTGAGGTTGACTTGTTATACATTCTTAATAGTTAGTATTTTATTTTTCGGTAAATACGGGTCACTCGATTTTATCTATTTCCAATTTTAATATAGGTGCGTTCGTTTTTGATTAAATTGTTTTTGGTGTTAGCTTTTTCAGGTTTCATTATGTTAGTGTTTTTAAAATTTTCATACATCTCTACCGAAAAAATTCTTGGCCCGAATACAAAACACCAAATTGAAAACAGTTTTAGAAACTCCACATTGGGGTCTTACAATATTTTTTTAATTGGAAATTCCAGAATCTATCGCGGCGTTAATCCCGATAAATTTAAATTGAAGACCTTTAACCTCTCTTACGATGGGGATTCTTACTTACAAACATATTATAAATTAAAATTTCTCGGTCGCGAAAAGATTACTTGCAAATACGTGATTTTGAGTGCAGATTATTTTAGTTTTTCTTTTTTAGGCGATAATAGCAATTCCAATTATTATAAATACTTGGATGCATCTTATAGCGCCATTTGTCATGGCAACATGATACATATTCCAAAATTTTCAACGATTAAAAAAAACAATCAAACATCATCGTGGAAAATATATAATTACATGGACGAACAAAATGAAATGTTTAACGCGTGGATGACTAAAAATATAAGTAATTCTATTATTCCCTTTTTTCAAGGGTTAACAAGTTCAAAAAAAGAGCGTCCTTTTCAAAGAGAAAATGGACAATATGTGGTGAATTCAAAAGCTACTTCCGAAGATTATCTTGAAAGAAATGCGGAGATTTATAAACCACTTCAGTTATATTTAGATAGTATTCTAATTTTTTGTAAACAACATGACGTCGAAGTTTTCTTGACAATGTTACCTACCAGAAAAAATGAACTGAAAAATTATAGTATTGATTTTCAAAATCGCGTCGACACTTATTATGGTTCGTTTAAAAAAAACAAAAACGTACATTTTCTAAATTATAAAAACGATTTAAAATTCACAATCGATGATTTTGGCGACCTTACACATTTTAATGAAGCCGGCGCTGATAAGTTTTCTGAATTATTGAATAGAGATATAGATAGCATTAATGTTAGTAGAAAACTATAACATAATTTCTTGTAAGGATAAGTTGTTGTGGGATAAAACACTCGACGCGTTTTCGCCGCAACTAAGAGATTTGTATAATACATCTGACTACTACGCCGTCTGTCAAAATCAATCAAATTCAAATGTAAAGTGTTTTATTTACAAGGACAATGGCGATACTTTTTTTTATCCATTTTTACTTACCGATATACCCAATGCATATACAAAAAGCGAAATTAAATATTTTGACATTGAAGGCACTTATGGATATAATGGTGCGCTAACGACAGGTTCAACCGGTCAGTTTTTAGAACGGGTCAAAAATACTTTTTTGTCTTATTGCTCGGAAAACAACATAATAGCAGAATTTACACGTTTTAATCCTGTGATTAAAAATCATTTGTGGCAGCAATATTTAAATCCTGTAAAAGTTAACGAAAACGTAATATTAGAATTAACGATGGAAAATATTTGGATGAATGCCTACGAGCAATCAGCAAGGAAAAACATTAAAAAGGCTGAAAGAAGTGAGCTACAGACTTTTCATGTATTTGGTGAGAATATTTCTGTTACCGACATGAGTATATTTTTGGATATCTATTACTCAACCATGAAAAGAAATAACGCGAAAGAAAGTTACTATTTTTCTGAAAGTTTCTTCTCAGATATTTCTAGATTGCCACAACAATCTGCCATCTTTTTTTTTACTAGAAAGGACGATAAAATTCTATCCTGTGAATTGGTTTTAGTTGGCCGTGAAATTGGATATTCTTTTTTGGGTGGAACTTTGCCGGAATACTTTTCGCTGCGTGCTAATGACATATTAAAACATTATATAATTAACACATTAAAAATATTAGGTTATAAATATTTTTGTCTTGGCGGTGGAACATCGCTTAATGATGGAATTTTTAATTATAAAAAATGCTTTGCCAAAAACGGTATTCAGGATTTTTATATCGGTAAGAAAATTCATAACCAAAAAATGTATGATACTGTAATAAAAAACTGGACAGAAATGTATCCGGAAAAAGATGTGATTTACAAAAACCACTTGTTGAAGTATAAATATTAATATGAATAAAACGGTTATTATCGCGGAAGCAGGCGTAAATCATAATGGCGACTTAAGCACCGCGAAAAAGTTAATTGAGGTGGCTGCGGTTGCCGGTGCTGACTATGTGAAATTTCAAACGGCAAAAATTTCTAGTTCGGTAAGTAAGTATGCACCTAAAGCAGAATATCAAAAATTAAATACCGGCAAGCCTGATGAAAGCATGTTGGATATGGTAAAAAAATTTGAAATGGATCGGGAGTTCCATGTCGAATTAATTAATCATTGTAAGAAATGTAACATAAAATTTTTGTCGTCGCCATTTGATATAGAAAGCATAGAGCTTTTAAATGATTTAGGTATAGAATTATTTAAAATTCCATCAGGCGAAATAACAAACTTGCCTTATCTTAAAAAAGTTGCCACGTTAAAATTACCGGTTATTTTTTCAACTGGGATGGCAACTATGGATGATATTAAAAACACGTTAGGTATACTTTTAAAAAATGGTGTTAATAAAAGCAACATCACAATTTTACATTGTAATACCGAATACCCCACACCAATGATAGATGTAAATCTATCCGCGATGTTGACCATTAAAGATACTTTCGGTGTTAATGTAGGATATTCCGATCATACACTTGGCATTGAAGTGCCCATTGCAGCGGTGGCATTAGGCGCAAAAATAATCGAAAAGCATTTTACGTTAGATAAAAAAATGCAGGGTCCAGATCACGTTGCTTCGTTAGAACCCGAGGAATTAAATGCGATGGTAAAAGCCATTAGAAATATT
>JAYTBK010000465.1:0-2628 GCA_043737035.1 Bacteroidota bacterium
TATTTTTGCAGAAGGATCTGTAATGAATTTATCCTTTTTACAGGATGTGCACCAAAGTGCGAGGCATATTATAAAAAGAATAGTGCAAAATACACGCATGGGCAAATTTATTATTTTAATAACGGTTGTTGGGTTAAAATATTGTTTTTTTAGAATGGAGTGTAAATTATTAAGAAATTATATTATCTTTGCGTTCCAAATTTTTTTTGAAATTATAATTGAATAAATCATGAAAGCAGAACTTCACCCTGAAAACTACAGATTAGTTGTATTTAAAGATATGTCTAACGGCTTCACATTTTTAACTAAATCGTGTGCTGACACAAAAGATATTATTACGCATGAAGACGGTGTTGAATATCCGTTAGTTAAACTAGATATATCAATGACATCGCACCCATTTTATACCGGCAAACAAATGTTGGTTGATACCGCAGGACGAATTGATAAATTTAAAACACGTTATTCAAAAAAATCGTAGTTATAAATATTAATTTAAAAAATCCAACTGCCGTAAAGCAGTTGGATTTTTTTATTTGATATATTTACCTAAAGGCATACCTATTATTTTTTTTTAAGGAGATGAAATTTGTTTTTTTATATACCGAAATTGCAGGATATTTTTTAGCCTGTTGTAATAAACTTTCGCAATATGGCGAAGTACATATCATACGATGGCCCGTAAACAAAGAAGCTCCCTTTGAACTGGAAAGTACTAATCAAGTAAAAATATATTCGAAAAACGATTATAATTTAGCCGAACTCAATGACCTAATCGGAAATATACAACCAACGGTAATTGTTTGCAGCGGCTGGATAGATAAAGATTACTTACGGATAATAAAAAACTGGTTTTGTAAAATACCAACCGTTATGACCTGCGATACCCACTGGAACGGTTCTTTAAAACAAAGATTAGCCACTGTAATAAGCAGGTTTACTTTACTTCGCATATTTTCGCATGCTTGGGTTCCGGGTTCAGTACAAAAAAAATATGTGTTGGAATTGGGCTTTAGCCCAAAAAAAATAATAAGCGGTTTTTACAGTTGTGATTTAAATTATTTTAATTCGGTTTACAGAAATCAGCAAGAAGAAAAAGAAAAATTATTTCCTAAAAAATTTATTTACGTTGGACGTTATTATGATTTTAAAGGAGTAAATGAAATGTGGCAGGCTTTTGTGGAGCTCAAGCAAGAGCATCCTAATGTATGGGAATTGTGGTGCCTTGGTGTTGGCGATGTAACTCCAATCGAACATCGTGATATTAAACACTTCGGCTTTGTGCAGCCCGCCGATTTGCTCAACTACACTGCCCAAACAGGTGTATTTATTTTACCAAGCCGTTTTGAGCCATGGGGCGTTGTTGTACATGAGTTTGCAGCATCGGGGTTTCCGTTGCTTGTTAGTAATAAAGTGGGAGCTAAAGAACTATTTGTTGAAGAAGGAAGAAACGGATTTACTTTTTCAGCGGAAAGCAAAACCGAAATAAAGACTCGCATGTTGCATTTTATTTCTTTGCCCAACGCAGAATTAAATGCAATGGGAAAACATTCACATGAGTTAGCGCAACATATTTCGCCAGAAAAGTGGACACAAAATCTATTGTCTGTCCTTAAAAATTAACTTAATCCAACAGTCAATTAATTACATTATTAATACCTTTAAGCTTTCGCACCAATGCACGATACGTTTTGTATATATAATGGCCACACCATTAGCATTTACGAGCCCGCTATAAGCTTTACCAACAGGGCTTTCAGGTATGGCGACGCATTATTTGAAAGTATTTTGCTTACAAACGGAAAAGCCATGTTTTTGGCCGACCATATAAAGCGCGTAAAACTCGGGATGACAACTTTGCGCATGAACGTGCCTGCCGAATTTACATCTTCCAACATTAACGGTCTTATACAAGAGCTTATTAAAAAAAATAATATAATTGCTGATGCCCGAATTCGCTTAACTGTGTTTAGAAATGAAGGCGGGTTTTATACTCCACTAACCAATGATATTTCTTTTTTAATTGAGGCCGAAATTTTAACTACTAATGCTTACAGTATAAACCAAAAAGGAATGTGGGTTGATATGTATGCTGAAATAAAAAAACCGGTAAATAAACTATCCAATATTAAAACATCGAGCGCGTTATTATATGTAATGGCAGCGCTTACAAAAACATCGTTACGCCTTGATGAATGTTTACTAATAAACGAACATGGAAATATTGTTGAAGCGATTAGTTCAAATATTTTTTCAGTTAAAAACGGTGTCCTATTTACTTCGCCTTTAACCGAAGGCTGTGTAGATGGTATTATGCGCAAGCAAATATTTAAAATTGCGCAGGAACAAAAAATATTAATATTTGAACAACCATTAACTGTGCATACGTTAACCAACGGCGACGAATTATTTTTAACCAATGCCATAAAAGGTGTGCAATGGATTGGACAGTTTAAAAATAAATTTTACACCAACCGAATGGCTTTATTATTTACCGAAAAATTAAATGAACTCACATTAGCATGATAGAAAATTATTTTGAAACCGTAGATAGTGCTATCGAAGCACTTGGGTTGAGTGTAGCAGAAACACGCGGGGAACAGCCGGGGCAATGGAACTTAAAGAAAG
>JAYTBK010000466.1:0-6565 GCA_043737035.1 Bacteroidota bacterium
GATTTTAAAATTGAAAATTTGCAGTCGCTTGGTTTGGATATTGTTTCAATATTAGCAGGACAGTTAAACGCTGAACTTAAAATTTACAATAATAACGGTGCTACTTTTGAAATACATTTTAAGAAGAAGTGAAAACATAAATTCGGATTAATGTCTTAATTCGTTGTCCGTTACTTAATCGGAAACGTTCTTTTTGTGATTTGCTCAAACTAAACTTTCAGTCACCACACCCTTTATAAAATCGCTCATTAAATAAGCAATTAATTTGCCGGTTTTATTATCGGCTTTAATGTGAGATAGAATAGGGGCACCTTCAGCTATATGAAAGTAAAGTGCGTCTAACTGAGTACCACATTGGTAAGCATATTGCCGGGCCTGCACAGGCGATATTCCACTGCTGGTTTTTGCGCTAGAAGGAATATTTGTAATAGCGTCTAAATCAATTTCCACTCCACAACCCGAACTTTTTATGAAGGCAATATTTTGTTGCAGTGTTTTATCAAAGGTTATGCGGTTCCTAACAAAAACATCTTCGTAAACAGAATAATAAAGTTGGTTATTATTTCTTGTAAATTCATTTATAACTTCAGCCGTATTGTATTGTTCATGCATGCAAAACAAAGAATATTTATGTAAAAAATTTTCGTGCCAAGCGTAGCTAAAACCATTACCGCTGTGCCTGCCTTCAAGCGGCCTAAAATCGGCATGAGGATCGCAATTAATCACATTTATTTTTTGTCGCAATGCGAGCGCCGCGGCTTTAATAATTGGAAAAGCATTGTTATGGCCGCCACCAACTATAACAGGAATTTTTTTAAGTGCAATGATTTTTTCCATCACATCACACACGCGTTTGTCGAGCTCAGTTACCAAATGGCGTAACGCAACAATATCTTCTGTTGTTTTTCCCGCCAGCCCGTTAGCCGCGTCCATTAAATCATTTACAAATATATTTCCCAGCACGAATATGTTTTTTCCATTTAAAAAAACATTGCTTTGCTGGTTCAAAAAACTGTCAAGGGCAGGTTTCCATGCAGTATGAGCGCCTCCTCGACCATAATTTGCGCGCACTCCAATATCTTCGGGTATTCCAACCAAAACAAATTTGCATTTGCTTTCGGCAAGTTCCTTTTCCCAATTTACCGGTTGTGTGGAAACCTGCACTTCCTCACCTATTTTGATTTCGCCCGCTCGCTTCCTAACAATTTGTTGTATAACGGTTTGGGTGTATATGTCTAAAGTTTTCATTATGGTTTCAAAAAAAAATCCCGCCGCTAATTAGCAAAGGGATTTTTTAATTTAAGATTCATTACATATTACCATTCATCCGGATTAATCTGCTCCGAACTGGATTTTTTCATAAAGGTTTTTAAATCGGTTATAATAATTGCAGCATTCCGTAGGGCTTCGCCACGTAACCTTTTCCACAGATCGGGCGGCAACTTCATGCTCCCACATTTTGGAACTTCATTGTATACATCGCCACCACTATACTCCGGGTTTTTTGCAACGTGCATTAATTTAGAAATGGTGTAACGGTATTTACCTTCCTTGGCTTCAATGCTTACATGCATAGAAAAAAACCCTTGCACATCAGCCTGCGGGTTAAGTTCTTTTGGTTTGTATATAAAATTGGCGGTAAACTCTGCTTTGCTGCCTGTTGTTACGCCGCTGTTCTTGGTGTATTTAAAGTTTTCGATCTTTACAAAATTTACAGACCTTTTTAAAATTTCGGAAATGGAAGCCTGGAGCGGAGGTAACGTATCTACGATCTCATTACCATCGGCATCTTTTTTAATTTCGCGTGTTACAGGCTCAACATTAATAATTTCCTGTATTTTTTTTTCGTTTTTGTGGGCTTCTTCCTGCGCCATGCTAACAGTTAGCGAACCGAAGCAAAGTACGAAAGAAGCTAATTTTAAAAATCTCATTTTATAAGTTGTTGGTAAGGAATCGATTTTATTTTACGAAATTAATATATTTTAGGGAACTTTTCAGGATTAACTTCACCCATCAAATTATAAACAGCATCAAACACATCATCGAAACTTGGTTTACTAAAATAATCGCCGTCGGAGCCGTAGGCAGGCCGATGAGCTTTGGCGGTAACGGTAACCGGAGCCGAGTCTAAAAACTGATAACCACTCTGCTCTTCCAATACCTTTTGCATCATGTAGGCCGAAGCGCCACCGGGAACATCTTCATCAAAAAATAGAACGCGGTTTGTTTTTTTGAGCGACTCAACAATTGTTTTATTTGTATCGAAGGGAAGTAAGGTTTGCACATCAATAAGCTCTACTGAAATCTCATGTTCAACTAGTTGTTTAATGGCTTCTTGCGCTATGCGAACCGATGATCCGTAGGTAACGATTGTAACGTCAGTACCTTGAATTAAAATTTCCGGCACACCCAATTTTATTTTATATTCACCAATGTTTGACGGTAAATTTTCTTTAAGTCGGTAACCGTTTAAGGGTTCAATAACTAAAGATGGCTCATCGGCTTCCAATAATAAATTATAAAAACCTGCTGCTTGTGTCATGTTACGCGGAACGCAAACATTTATTCCGCGACATGCGTGAATAATCATTCCCATGGGCGAACCGCTGTGCCACACGCCTTCTAAACGATGGCCGCGGGTGCGGATAATAACCGGTGCTTTTTGCATTCCTTTGGTTCGCCATTGCACAGTAGCTAAATCATCGCTCATAATCTGCAGAGCATACAACAAATAATCTAGATATTGTATTTCCGCTATGGGTCTTAATCCACGCATCGACAACCCAATTGCTTGGCCCATAATGGTTGCTTCCCTAATTCCTGTATCAAATACTCGGTGCTCACCATATTTGGCTTGCAAGCCTTCCAATCCTTGATTTACTCCACCAATTTTACCGGAGTCTTCACCAAAAATTAACACCTCGGGATGTTTGTTTAAAATATAATCAAAATTTTCACGCAATAGTTCTCGCCCATCAACCGGTTTATCTTCATTATAAATGGCATCTACAGCACTCACCGAAGAAAGTTGTTGAGACGATTGCGACATTAAATGCGAGCTGTAACGATCTAAATTTTCGACAGTTGACGTTTTTAACCATTCAATTAATTTATCTCTTTCCGACGAGTTGCTTGCTTTTGTAAGACGTAAAACCTTTTTTATGGCTACATGAATATCACGACGAATCGGTTCTTTAATTGCTTGCAAACTATTATTAATTAACTTGATTTCATCGGCTTTTTCATTTCCGGAAAGTGTATCTAACAACTCTTTTACTCGCTTAACTTCTTCTGTTATTGGTGAAAGATAAGCTGCCCACGCATTTTTTTGGGCAGCCTTAACGTTAGATTTACACTCTTCTTCAATTGTCACCAATGTGTTTTCATCGGCAAGCGCATTTTGCAAAATCCACTCCCGCATTTTTTTAACACAGTCAAATTCAAGCTCCCAATCAAGGCGGGTTTTATCTTTGTACCGCTCGTGCGAACCCGAGGTGCTATGGCCCTGCGGTTGGGTTACCTCCTCAACATGCACTAAAACCGGTATGTGTTGCTCGCGACAAATTTTTATAGCGTTTTCATACGTTTCGCAAAGGTGCGCATAATCCCAACCTTTGGTTTTAAATATTTCAAAGCCTTTTCCATCGTTTTCGCGTTGAAAGCCTTTAAGTATTTCCGAAATACTTTCTTTTGTGGTTTGGTATTTTTTAGGTACCGAAATTCCATGGCCATCATCCCAAACGCTTACCAACATTGGCACTTGCAATACACCAGCGGCGTTTATGGCTTCCCAAAATAAACCTTCGGAGGTTGAAGCATCGCCAATGGTGCCAAAAGCTACTTCATTGCCTTTATTGCTGAAATTTAAAAAATTACCGGTTTGCAGATTCTCATTTATTTTATAAAAGTGCGAAGCGTAAGCCAAACCCAATAAACGTGGCATTTGGCCTGCAGTGGGTGAAATATCAGCGGAAGAATTTTTTTGCTGTGTAAGGTTTTTGAAAGTACCATCAGCGTTTAAACTTTGTGTACCAAAATGGCCACCCATTTGTCGCCCGCCACTCATTGGTTCCTGTTCCAAATCCGTATGGCCGTATAAACCAGCAAAATATTGTTGCAATGAAAGTTGATCAATGGCCATCATAAAAGTTTGATCGCGGTAATATCCACTTCTAAAATCACCATCCTTAAAAACTTTGGCCATCGCAATTTGGGCGAGCTCTTTTCCATCACCAAAAATACCAAATTTGGCTTTACCTGTAAGTACTTCTTTTCTTCCCAACAAACTGGTTTGTCGGCTTTCGTTTATGATGCGAAAATCGTGTAAAACTATTTTTTTGAATTCTTCAAAACTTAGTCCTTTAGCTGCTGATAAAACTCCCTGTTGCATAATCTATCCTTAACTTACAAATATAAAATTTTGGGCTTAAAAACAAAAGGTTTTGTATTTATTTTTTGAGTAAATTTTAAAACAACAGTTATTGATTTTTAACGTAAAAAGTTGCGAGAATTTAGTGCAAATTTAAATCCGTTTGATGTAGTTATTGCATGTAAACCCGGAAATTTTTAATTTTTTTTAATCAACAAAAACATCAAATGTATGACTCAATGCACCCTTAACGTGCCCGATAATAATATCGAATTTTTTATGACACTCATAAAAGAATTTAAATACGAGTTAATGCATAATGTTGATAATTCTATAAACTACATTAACGAGGCTAACAAGTGCCTAGTTAGAAACCGTATAACTAACAGTTCTAATCTCTTAAACTGGGCCGGTGAAAAGGATGAGTTTGATGTCATACAAAGTTAAGGTTGAACCTAATGCTAAAGTCGATATTCAATCTGCTATCCACTTTTACAATAACAGGCAAAGCGGATTAAGCCGCCGTTTTCTTAACGAGTAAAATTTTTACTTTCGTTCTTTACGACAAAATCCATTTTTTAATTTCGATATGATAATATTCACTGCATTCCGTTAAAAATATTTCCGGTAATGGCTCATTTTACTGATGAAGAAGTTGATAAGAGTGTTACCATTCGTTGCAGTAATACGCACTTCAACCAAATTACCAATCTGTTTAGATTAAAAATTTCAAAATCGAAACAATTTACGCTCTCATTTTATCACCAAAAAGTTTTTGAAATTTTTCTACCTTTGGGCGTACAACATATTGACAATAAGGCTCTTCACCGTGTTGATTAAAATAATTTTGATGATGGAGTTCAGCGGTATAAAAATTATCGAATGCTGTTATCTCGGTTACAATTAGTTGTGTAAATGTTCCGTTTGCATCAATTTCGTTTTTATACTGTAGTGCAATTTGTTTTTGTTCATCGGTATGATAAAAAACAGCTGAACGGTACTGCGTTCCCACATCATTTCCTTGCCGGTTAAGGGTTGTAGGGTCGTGTGTTTGCCAAAATACCTGTAATATTTCATCAACCGAAACCATGTTGGGATCGAAAATTAGTTGGATTACTTCGGCATGGCCTGTAACGCCGTTGCAAACTTCGCGATAAGCCGGATTTTTAATGTGTCCGCCTGAGTACCCACTTATTACGTTTTTAACACCCTTTAAATTTTGAAATACCGCTTCTACACACCAAAAACAACCGGCTCCTAGGGTTATAGTTTCTAATTGTACCATTTTTAAATAAAAAAATAGCCGTAACACGTTACAGCTATTTATAAAAATTAAAGTTTTATTTCTTTCCTTTTTTAGCTTTTTCCTTGCCCGTAAATTCAAATTTCTTTTTTAATTTGTCTTTTTTGGTGATTTTAATTTCGCCCTGGATGTTATAATCTTCTACTGTGCAGGTCATCATTAAAGTTTGATCCTTATCATCGGTAGTAGAAATTTCACCTTCTACCCAATGCACTTCATTTTGTTCTTCATCTGTAAAAGTAGAATCCTTTTTAACTTCATACTTTATCCATTTATATTCCATTTTTTCAAAAAGATAATTACTGAATATCTTTCCGTTTTTAAATTCAATTTCATCTTCAACACCTTTTTTTGGTGGCGAATTTTCTTTCACTTCCGTCATAATAACGGTAAATTTTCGTTTATCGAGGCCATCTTTTGGCTCACCCTTGTAAATAGCGTTTAAGCTTACAAATCCGGCAGCAACCACCGCAACTGATAACAAGATTTTTTTAGAGTTCATTCTTTTTTATTTTGAGTTAAAGATAACAAAAATTATTATTTAAAATATTCAAGTAAACATCCGTTAACTTTTTTAAACGAATTATTCTATATTTAATACCAAGGTTTTCATGTAATTGGTTGTATTTTTAGGTATTGAAATTATGCAACCATTAGCTGAAAGGGTTAGGCCGCAAAGCCTTGATAAATACATTGGTCAGGAACATATTATTGGAAAAGATATGGCGCTGCGACTTGCTATTGAACAAAATATGTTACCCTCGCTCATTTTATGGGGTCCGCCTGGAGTTGGGAAAACCACCCTTGCACAAATTATTACCCAGGTTTTAAAACGTCCTTTTTACGCGTTAAGTGCCATTAATTCGGGGGTAAAAGATGTTCGGGAAGTTATT